>JBMNPP010000008.1:0-28591 GCA_050943675.1 Brooklawnia sp. | reverse complement strand
GTTCCTCAGTGACCTCGAGCTCGGTTGCGATCTCGTTCACTTCGGGCTCACGGCCAAGCGTCCGCTCCAGGTTGCGGCGAACCGCAGATATCTGGTTGACCTGCTCAGCGACATGTACCGGGAGCCGGACTATGCGTCCCTGCTGGGCGATGCCACGGCTGATGGCCTGGCGAACCCACCAGGTCGCATAGGTCGAGAACTTGAAACCCTTGGCGTAATCGAACTTCTCCACAGCGCGGATCAGGCCGGTGTTGCCTTCCTGTACCAGGTCGAGCAGCGGCATCTGCGAGCGGCCGTACTTGCGGGCCACCGAAACGACCAGGCGCAGGTTCGCCCGGACGAAATGCTGCATCGCTGCCTCGCCGTCCTGTGCGATGTATTCGAGCTCTTCGCGAGTTGCCTTGACCGTCTTTTCGGCTCGACCGTCGAGCACTGCCTGCGCGAACTGGCCGGCTTCAATCCTCTTGGCCAGCAGCACTTCTTGCTCGGCGGTCAGCAGGGGGGTCTTGGCGATCGACTCCAGGTACAGTCCAACTGAGTCCTTGCCGTCGATGCCATCATTGGTACGAGCACGAGTCTTGGTATTCATCAGTGACTGCCTTCCTTCCGTCGATAGGTCTAACGCATCAAGCTGTGGATTTCCTTCCCAGGCATGGCAACCTGACAACATTTCGGCTCAGCTGGGGGTCGATCTGCGACCGAGGTCTGACATTTGGAGTGCCGAGCTACCCTCTATGGGACCACCGCGCCCAAACGGGCCGATGGTGGCTCTACTTGCCAGACGTGGCAAGATGGAACGAGGCGCTCTTGACAACAACGGTCTTGAGCGTGCCCCTCTTTGACTTGAGACCGCTCGCGAAAGGTCACTTGTGACGTCCAGTACAACCAATAAGGCTGCCACCTCAACTGCGAAGACGCCCCGTTCGCGTCAGCCCGCCAAACCAGCGGTTCCTGTCGACGAGACAGAGCAGGTCGAGAAGGCTCCCGCAAAGGCTGCAACCTCGCGCACCCGCAAGACTGCTGCCTCAGCGAGCAAGAGCACGGCCAAATCGGCTCCGTCCAGCAAGGCTGCCCCCGCCAAGGCTGCAGCTGCCAAGGATGCAGACGCCAAGCCGGTGACCACCCGAAAGCCGGCTGCCAGCAAGACTGCGCCAACCAAGGCTGCACCAGCCAGGACGGCGGCCGCGAAGCGCGCGCCAGCCAAGGCGGCGGGCACCGAGGCTGAGCCCGCCACGAAGGCCACAACCACCCGGACGGCCAGCACGAAGACCACCACCAAGTCGGGCGCAGCAACCAAGTCAGCTGCGCCGGCCAAGGCCGCGACCAGCCGCACGAGTCGCACTGGTGCAAGCAAGACCACTGCAAGCAAGACGGCTGCGAAGAAGACTGCCGGCAAGCCGGATGAGCCAACTGTGGCCGAGGCCATCGAGCAGGTCGTTGACGTCAAGGTTGAGCGCGATGGCGATGACGTCGTGCTCACTGTGGGCGGCAAGAAGCGCAACCTGGACGACGTCGACGATTCGAAGTTCGACTCCAAGGAGGCCGAGAAGGACGAGGCCGAGATCACCAAGGAGGAGGAGGGCTTCAACCTGTCCGACTCCGATGATGCCGACGAGCCCGAGCAGCAGGTCGTATCGGCGGGTGCCACTGCCGATCCGGTCAAGGATTACCTCAAGCAGATCGGCAAGGTCGCGCTGCTGAACGCTGCACAAGAGGTCGACCTGGCCAAGCGCATCGAGGCCGGCCTGTTCGCTGAGGAGCAACTGACCGACGGCAACGTCAAGGATCCCGACCTGGATGACTACGACTGGATCATTGCTGATGGACGTGTGGCCAAGAACCACCTGCTGGAGGCCAACCTGCGGTTGGTGGTCTCACTGGCCAAGCGCTATACCGGCCGCGGCATGCTCTTCCTCGATCTGATCCAGGAGGGCAACCTCGGGCTGATCCGTGCAGTCGAGAAGTTCGACTACACCAAGGGCTACAAGTTCTCGACTTATGCGACCTGGTGGATCAAGCAGGCCATCACCCGTGCCATGGCCGACCAGGCCCGCACGATCCGGATCCCGGTGCACATGGTCGAGGTCATCAACAAGCTCGCCCGGGTGCAGCGCCAGATGATGCAGGACCTCGGCCGTGAGCCGCTGCCGGAAGAGCTGGCCGAAGAGCTCGACATGACCCCAGAAAAGGTCGTCGAGGTGCAGAAGTACGGGCGCGAGCCGATCTCTCTGCATACCCCGCTGGGTGAGGACGGCGATTCCGAATTCGGTGACCTGATCGAGGACTCTGAGGCGATTGTGCCTGCCGATGCGGTGAACTTCACGCTGCTGCAGGAGCAGTTGCACGACGTGCTGGACACCCTCAGCGAGCGTGAGGCGGGCGTGGTGTCGATGCGCTTCGGCCTGACTGACGGGCAGCCCAAGACCCTCGACGAGATCGGCAAGGTCTATGGCGTCACCCGTGAACGCATCCGCCAGATCGAGTCGAAGACGATGAGCAAGCTGCGCCACCCGTCCCGTTCGCAGATCCTGCGCGATTACCTGGAGTGAGGCCCGGGCATGCGGGGGCAGTACCACATCAAGCAGGCAGCCAGCCCCGGCGAGATCGAGGCCGGCGTGCGGGTCAACGCGCTGGCGTGGGAGCAGTCCTACCGCGGGCTGCTGGCCGATGAGGTGATTGCTGCCCGTGCCAGTGAACAGGCAATGGCCCGTCGCTTGCAGGAATGGCTGCAGAGCGCTGTCGACGGAACCCATTTCTGGATCGCACTCGACCGCAACGACGGTCACGCCGTGGGCATCGCCAATGCCTGCCCGGCGCGCGACGCGGACGCCCCCGTCCCGCTTGAACTGACCATGCTCTACGTGCTGGACGAGGTGAAGGGTTCGGGGCTGGCCGACGCACTGCTGCACACGGCGATCGGGGACGCCCCGGCCTACCTGTGGACGCTATCGGGTTACGAACGGGCCATCGGCTTCTATCGGCGGCACGGTTTCTCGCTGGACGGCGCCAGCAGGGCAGCCGAGTACCTGGTGAATCCCGAGACGGTGCGTCCACCCACCCAGTTGCGGATGGTTCGGCCGGGCTGATCGGCCCGGCTACCGGCGCTTCGACCGGGCTGGCTGGTCGGGTGCACCGGCACCCGACCAGCACCAACCGCTACTGGGTGTCGTACTTCAGGGCAACCTCGGCCAGGTCGTTGTAGACGTTGGCCTCGACGAGTGCCAGGAAGGTCTTCTTGTAGACCTCGTAGAACTCGCTGTAGATCTTGTGGTTGTCCATATTGGGCTCGATGAAGCCGTGGGTGTGCACCATCGCGTCGATCGCGTCGTCGATGCTGGTCAGGCCACCAGCGGCGACACCGCCGAGGATCGCGGCACCGAGCACGGCGCATTCGGAAACCTTCAAACGCTCGACGGGGCGTCCGTAGATGTCGGCCTGCATCTGTGACCAGAAGACCGAGCGCGCACCACCACCGGACAGGCGGATGGTGTCGAATGGCCTGCCCAGTGCACCCTCCATCGCCTCGACCGCCATCCGAAGTTCATAGATGACACCTTCCAGGACCGCCCGGGCTGCGTGCTTGCGGGTGTGGATCTGGGTCAACCCGATCATCCCGCCGCGTGCGTTGTCATGGAAGTAGGGCGTGGCCTGCCCGTTGAAGAACGAGAAGAACAGCAGGCCGCGGTTGCCGATGGGTGCCTGGGAGGCCTCCAGGGTGATGATGTCGTAGGGGCTGAGGTCGAGTTGCTCAGCGGCTGCCACCTCGGGCTGGCCGTAGGTGTCGCGCCACCAGCGCAGCACGTTGCCTGCCGAGTGCGCAGTGCCCTCCATATCCCATCGGCCCGGAATCGCGTGGGCGCCGAAGGAGACACCGCTCTGCAGGTTGTCGGCCATGTTCGGGGCATTGTCGAGTTGTGCGACCATCACTGCTGCCGTGCCCAGCGACAACTCGGCCATGCCCTCCTTGTTGACACCAGAGCCGACCGCAGCACACTGCTGGTCGCCGCCACCTGCAGACAGGATCGTGCCCTCGGCGAAGCCGGTGGCCTGCGCCCCCGCAGGTGAGACCTTGCCCACCGGGCGCAGCTCGAGCAGGATCGGCGGCAGCTTGTCGCGGTCGATCCCCATGGCATCGATCAGGGTGTCGGAGTAGTCCAGCTTCGTGATGTCGAAGATCCCGTTGTAGTTCAGGGCAGAGGCGTTGGCGAAGACTTCTTCGGAGCCGAGACGGTTCAGGATCCACTCCTGGCCGTTGACGAACTTCCATGCCTTTTCGTACACCGAGGGCTGGTTGTCCATCAGCCACTTGATCTTCGGGTACACCCAGGCGCTGGATGGGATCAGCCCGCTGATCCGGTAATACTCGTCGCGTCCAATGGTGTCTTCGATCCACTTGGCCTGCCTGGTGGCCTTGGTATCGGACCACACGATTGCGTCGATCAGTGGTTCCCAGTTCTCATCGATGGGCACGAAGGAGCCGCGCTGGCTCGAAACACCGATCGACACGACCTGCTTCAAGTCGCCGTCGAAGCGGGCTGTGGCCTGCTTCGCGGCCTTGCACAGGCCATCCCAGAGTTCATGCATATCCTGATCGACCCAGCCCGGATGCGGGTGCTTGGTGCGATATTCGGCGTACCCACTGCTCATGATGTTCCCGGCCTTGTCGAAGATCATCACGGTGGTACCGGTCGTACCGGCGTCGATGCCGGCGTAGAACTTCTCCATCAGATTTCCTTTCGGATACAAAATGGGCAATTTGGTGTTTTCAGGTATCGCTATTACGTAGCTGGAACAGCGATAAGGCGAAGAATGGCGGTGACGATTCCGATGTTAGCCGCTTCATTGGGCGCCCATGGCTCACTGGCGGACATCGGTGGCAATTGCTCAAATGCGCGCTGCCGGGGCTGTGTCCGGCCGGGCGGGCCAAGGAACGGCGATGGTTGTTGCAGCGGGGGACAGCCATGGCGAGCGCCGCTTGTTACGCTGCAGGTGAGCAACTCTGGACCTCAGGAGGAGTAGTGGATCAATCTACGTTCGACAAGGTCGTGGAACTATTCGAATCCGCCCGGGACGCAAACTCTGAGCCTCTGAACATGCATTACCTGCTGGTGAAGCAGGACGGCCAGGAGTTCTTCCACCGGTTCGCCGGCCGGCAGGATCCGTCCGACATCAGGAGCCTCAGCAAGACCGTCATGTCGCTGGTTTGCGGCATCGTCGCCGAGACCCACGAAGGATTCGGTCTGGATACCCCTGTGTGGCCCATTCTCCAGTCCATCAGTGACCTGACGAATACCGCAAACCAGGAATACCTCGATAAGCTACGGATAAGACATTTACTGAATCACACGATTGGATTCGACAAGGTCTTGTTGATGCGTGACGACATCGCCGACCTTGATCCATTCACTTATGTCGACCACATCATCAACGCGCCGATCGTGCACGAGCCGGGGGAGTACTACCTGTACTCCAACGCGGGCTTCTACCTGCTGGGGGCGCTGCTGCAGGAATACCTCGGCCGCGACCTGCTCGGCTACACCGATGACGTGCTGTTCAGCCCGCTTGGCATCACCGAATTCCGGTGGGAGAAGTACGGCAACTACCTGGCCGCTGCGACCCGGCTGTGGCTGTACCCACACGACCTGCTGAAGATCGGTGAACTGCTGCTCAACGATGGCCAGGGCATCGTGCCAAAGCAGTGGATCGAGCAACTCAAGCAGCCCACCACACTGACTCCAGGTGTCGATACCCCGTCCAACCAGTACTTCCGGCGCTACGCCTATGCCAGCGGCCTGTGGTTGGGTGCTGAACACGGCATCTACTTCGGGCACGGCACCGACGGGCAGACCCTGGCAATCGTGCCGGAGAAGAACGCGGTGGTGGTGACCACGGCCCACCAGGTCGATGTCGTCCGGCTGGAGGAACTGGTCAACATGATCATCGACGCGATGTACTCCGAAGGCTAGGCCTGACGCCACTCCAGGACTCCGAGGACCCCGGCGACAGCGGCCACCGCGCCGCTACCGGCGGCCAACGGCCACCAGGCGGGCAGGCTCAGCGGGGCGACCATGCTGGCCAGGGTGATCACCAGGCCTATTCCCAGCGCCGCCAGCCCGACCTGACGGGCCATTCGCTGGTGTTCCGGGGCGTCCTGGGCGTTCAACTGTGGCAGGAAAACCCACGCCAGGCACACCGCTGCCCAAATACCCCACAGGATGAAGCCGACGATGGAGCGGTGGCCCTGTTCGAGTAGCTGGATGACGAAGGCAGCCTCAACGATGAGGAATGCAGAGAAGACCAGCAGAACTCGTCCCCGTCGCGAACCGGGCAGCCCGGTGCGCGGCTTGAACACCGAGTCGAATTGACGGGACCAGTCACTGCGTGGTCGGGTGTCGCGTGCCATCCTCAGGCTCCCCGGGTTGGATCGGGACTCTTGCTGATCGCTTCCCAGAGCCCACTGAGGTAGGCGATCCCCAAGGCACGGTCATGCAATCCGTATCCTGGCCGACCGTGCTCACCCCAGATATCGCGGCCGTGGTCAGGACGCACATAACCGTTGAATCCGGATTCGTGGAAGGCCTTGACCACCTCGAACATGTCCAGCGAGCCGTGGCTGGACATATGCGCTGACTCGTAGAAGTCGACCTCACTGGTGAACCGGATGTTCCTGATCTGTGCGAACGGGATCTTGTCGCGGCCGGCGAACTCGCGGATGATCGCGAGCAGGTCGTTACTGCGGTTCTCGCCCAACGATCCGGTGCATAGTGTGAATCCGTTGTAGGGCGAATCGTGGAAGCTCTCGACCCGGCGCATGTCTTCGACGTTCTTCACGATGCGGGGGAGTCCGAAAAGCGATTTGGGTGGATCATCGGGGTGGACGGCCATCCTGACATCGTGGGCCTCGCAGGCCGGCATGATCGCCTGGATGAAGTACTTGAAGTTCTCGGCCAGGCCGTCCTCATCCAGGTGGGCATAACCTGCCAGCAACTTGTTGATGTCTGCCAGACGTTCAGGCTCCCAGCCCGGCAGTTTGTGGCCACCGGAGGCCGCCTGCATGCGTTCCATGGTTTCCTGGGCGGTACCCTGCACCAGGGCGTCCTCGTAGCGCATGGTGTGTGAGCCGTCGTCCAACTGGTAGCGCAGGTCGGTGCGCACCCAGTCGAAGACCGGCATGAAGTTGTAGCAGATCACCTTCACGCCCACAGAGGCGAGGTTCTTGATGGTGGCGATGTAGTTCTCGATCGCCCAGTCGCGCTGGGGGCCACCGGTCTTGATGTCGTCGTGCAGGTTGACGCTCTCGATCACCTCGAGCCGCAGTCCCGCCTCGCCGATTTCGTCGCGCAGTGCGGTAATCCTGTCGATTGGCCAGACCTCGCCGACTGGCACGTCGAACAGGGCGCCCACGACATGGCTGACCCCTGGCACCTGCCGGATGTAGGCCAACGGGATCGGGTCATCAACTGAGCCGAACCAACGCATTCCCATCTTCATTTGGGTCATCCCTCGTCGTAGAAGCGTCCAACTGTCTGTTTGCCCTTGGTGCAGAGCCTGTTTGTCGAGAGCCGGGCGGGGCGCGAAGTGCGTGCGCCCCGCCCGGATTGTTCAGCCGCCCAACCAGCCGAGCGGCACCATGATCAGTGGCGGGAAGATCGCCAACGCGAACACCAGTGCGGACTGGGCCAGGAAGTACGGGATCACCGGTGGGATGATCTCGTCCATCTTGACCTTGCCGGTCGCACATGCCACGTTCAGCACTGGCCCGACCGGTGGCGAGGTCAAACCGAGCACATTCGACAGGGTGAACACGATACCGAAGTAGATCAGGTCGATCCCGGCGGCATTCAGCACTGGCACCACGATCGGGGTCAGGATCAGGATCGTAGGAACCACGTCCATCGCCAGCCCGACGATCAGCACCACGACCATCAGCACGACCATCAAAATAGTCGGTCGCTCAACCAGCGGCTCGAGGATCGCAATCACGATCCCCGGCAATCCGGAGATAGTCATGAAGTAGCCCGCCACCTGCGCGGTAGCTGCCAGGAACATGACGACCGCAGACATCTTGGCCGCGGAAATCAGACCGACGAAGATCGCCTTCACATCGAGTTCGCGGTAGATGACGATGCCTACCAGCAGCGCGTAGACCACTGCGACCACACCGGCCTCGGTTGCGGTGAACACACCACCACGCAGACCGACCAGGATGATGACGGGCAGCAGTAGCGCCCACAAACCATCCAGGAAGATCTTCACGCCTTCTGCCAGGGTCGGTCTGGCCTCATCCGATTTGATCGCGTCCTTGCGGGACACGATGAACCAGATGACACACATCACCGCCGTGAGGTAGAACGCTGGTGCGATACCACCCATGAACAGGGACTTGATCGAGACACCTGCAGCCACGCCATAGACGATCAACGGCACCGACGGTGGCATGATCGGCGAGACCAGGTTGGCCGAGGCGACCAGACCAGCGGACTTGGCGCGGTTGTAGCCCGAATTGGCCATCATCGGAATCAGGATCGCGCCCAGGGCCGCGGTAGAGGCCACGGCCGAGCCGACGAGCGAGGCGAACAACAGGCAGGCGAAGATGGTCACATAACCCAGACCACCACGCACGCGACCAACGAAGATGTTTGCAAACTTGATCAGCCGGGTGGTCAGGCCACCACGGTTCATCAATTCGCCGGCGAGCACGAAGAACGGCAGCGCCATCATCGACACCGAGTCGGTGCCGCGCATCAATTGGGCCGAGATGATCGCTGGATTGGTCGCAGTGCCGCCCATGTGCAGGCCGGTGGCAACCGAGCAGAACAGCAGGGCAACCGCGATCGGGACACCGATCGCGATGGCGCCGACCAGGTAAACCAGGAACAGAGTCAGAAGCAACATTTAACCGGCCCTCACTCGATCACTAGTTCTGTATCGGCGTCATCCTTTGGCGCCATCAATTCGGGCACCGGTATGTCGCTGGTGAACATCTTGATGATGTTGCTGGCAGCCAACAGGATGATCGCGACGCCGGTGACGATGCCGACGCCGTGCACAAGGTAGACGGGGAACTGGGTGGCCACCCAGCGGTCGTTGAGGCTCTGCCGGGCCAGGGTGAAGCTACCCCAGGTCAGCAGGGCCATCATCCAGATCACGATGCCCTGGATTGCCAGGTACAGCAGTTTCTGCACTGCTGGCCTGACGCGGACAACGAGCATCTCGACACCCAGGTGGCGGTTGTCGCGGTAGGCGTCGATGGTGCCCAGGTAGACCAGGTAGATGAAGGCCAGCCGGGCGACTTCCTCAGACCAGGCGAAACCGGTGCTGAATAGGTACCGCAGAACCACGTTCAGGAACACCAGGATGATCATGACCGCCAGGAAGAAGGCGATCACTATCTGGATGCCCCGGAACAACCTGTCCATAGCTTTTGACATGTTGACTCCTACTCAGTGATTGGCTCTGCAGCCGGTGAGCCGGGCTGCAGAGCCAATCGAACCGAGATCAGTTGACTGCGCGAATCTTGTCGGTCAACTCGGGCGCCCAGTCGTTGTCGGCCAACAACTGGTCGACAACCGGCTGGGTCATCGAGATCAGTTCTTCGCGGTCGGCTTCGCTGGGCTCGGTTACGGTGAGGCCCTCATCGGTGAGGAACTGGCGGTCTGCGTCGATCGAGGCGATGTAGTCGTCCCAGGCGGACTCGGCTGCGGCCTTGGCGGCGTCCTTGATGATCTGCTGCTGCTCTTCGGTCAACTGCGCCAGAGCGGCGTCGTTGGCGATGATCTCGAGGGTGGCGATGATGTGGTTGGTTTCGTAGACGTACTTCTGCACCTCGTACAGACCCTCGGAAACCACGGTCACCATGCCGTTGTCCTGACCGTCGACCACACCGGTCTCCAGCGCGGAGAACAGCTCACCCAGGGGGATGACCTGCGCGCTGGCGCCCAGGTTCTCGGCAAGCCCGATGTGGATCGGGTTGCCGGGCATGCGGAACTTCTGGCCCGCGAAGTCAGCCGGGCTCTCCAACTGCTTGGTACTGGTGAAGGTGCGGGCAGAGTTCGGGCCCCAGGCCAGCATCTGCGTCTCGGGGAAGGCCTCGTTGAAGCTCGCGCTGACCTCATCGGCGATCTCGCCGGTCCACACGGCCTTGGCGTGCTCCAGGTCGCGGTACAGCCACGGCCAGTCCGAAATCAACATCGTTGAGAATTCCTGGTTCATCGGTGTGCCGACGACGACGATCTCGATGGTGCCATTGCGTACGCCGGCCCACAGGTCGCCCTCGTTGCCCAGGGTGCCCGAGTGGTAGACGTCGAGCTTGATGGAGCCGCCCGACTTTTCCTCGACCTCGGCCTTGAAGACAGTGTCGATGGCCTCTGCCATCGGGTGAGTTGCTGCCCAGTTGTCGGCGACCTTGAGCGTCACGACGGTGCCACCGTCCTCGCCGTCATCTGTCGTCGCCGGCCCCAGGCCACATGCGGTCAGGGCCAGCGCCGCCAGCGCTGCAACCCCGATTGAGAGTGACTTGTTCATGGTTTCCTTCCGTTGGGCAGCTTCGCTGCACGCCTGGCCCACAGCAATGTGGTGAGTCATCTCTGCAAGGAGCAGTATCTCAGGGATACCGTTCCTCGGCTTGTATACTAGGCCGGACCTTAGGGGGAATCCCCGCTCTGTGTCAACCGCGCAACACCCTGCTCCCAGCGTCCCGCCCAGCCAACGCGGGGTCCAGCAGTGCAATCACTAATACACCAGAGCCTGCACTTGAAGCGTGCCTAGGATGGTGGGATGGTCAGGAAGCGGGGGTCAGTGCGTCAGGGTGTCTATGAGGAATTGCTGCGACGGATCACCACGCTGGAGCTTCCGCCCAGGGCGCCAATTTCCGAGAACGAACTGGCCCGCGAACTAGGTGTTTCGCGCACCCCGGTACGCGAGAGCCTGCTGAAGCTGCGCGCCGAAGGACTGGTGAAGGTCTACCCACAGATCGGCAGCTTCGTCACGCACGTAGACCCGGAACAAGTACGCACCGCGCAGTTCATCCGCGAGGCCATCGAATGCACCTCGCTGTCGTACTGTCCGGTCGAGGAACTCACTGATGAGGATTTCGAGCCCGTGCTGCACACCTTGACCGAGCAGCGGGCCGCAATGGACAGTGATGACCTGTCGAAGTTCCTGAAGTATGACGCGCAGTTCCACCAGGAACTCATGACCATCTGTGGGCATGAACGTGCCTGGCCCGCAGTGGTGGCCGCGCGTATCCATCTTGATCGGGCCCGCACCCTTGGTCTCCGGATACGTCCCCTGGGATCACTCATCGATCAACACGAGCTCATCGTCGAGCAGTTGCGGGCAGGTCAAGTGGATGCGGCAGTCGATGAATTGCGCGATCATGTCCGGCTGGTGCTCGCAGACCTGGATGCACTGGTGGAGAGCACACCGGAAGTCTTCGATTCCAGTGATCTGCGGCCGGTCCGCCGGGTGGTCACGACCCTTGAACCGGTCGATCCGGAGTAGGTCAGCCTGCCGGGGTCGGCTCGCTGATGTCGGCCACTGTGGCGTTCAATGCTGCCACCATGGTGTCTGCATCCAGCGAGATGGACACGCCCGGTTCGCCGCCGCCCATTGAGATGCGGCGGCCAGTGATCGATGCGTCGGCAATGACCGGCCAGGGGTGGGTTGATCCGAACGGGGTGATCGTGCCGCGCTGGTACCCGGTCACCTCGAAGGCTGTTTGCGCATCGGGCATCGAGAGCCGATTGACGCCCAGCAGGGTACGCAACTTGGGCCAACTGAATTCGCGGTCACCGGGCACCAGGACGAACAGGTAGTCGTCGGCTGCGCGGCGCACCACGATCGTCTTGATGATGTCAGCGGGTGCAACGCCGCGCAGGCTGGCAGCCTCGGCGAGCGAGGTCACCGGGCCATGACGGGTCACCACTTCTTCCAGGCCCAGCCCGCGCAGCGAGGCCCGGACACGATCGGTATTCATGGTGGCGACTCCTCGGGTATAGAAAAGCGGCCCGGCTGGGAAAAGCCCGGGCCGCAGTTGCAGTGGTCAGTTCACGCGGTCGGTTTCGTCCTGGATGCGCAGCGCCACTTGCTTCAGCTTGTCCGAGTGCTTGCGCGCATGATGGGCGCAAAACAACAGTTCACCGCCGGATACGAGGATCACGCGAAGGTAGGCCTGGGCGCCGCAGCGGTCACAGCGGTCAGCCGCTGTCAGACGGGGGTCCATCACGGTTGCGTTCATCGTCTACTCCTCAAGCCGGGGATCGTGCCGGCCTCATCCTCAACACGAGGTCTACCGACTTTGTTCCCTACCAATCGCCTCGTTCCTTGGGCCTTGCTCTTTCAGAGTACCTGTTCATGCCGGAAGTCAAGAGTGCCCTCGCAAGGAATCGGTCTGTCGGGGTAGCCACGCGACCCCAGGGGCGTGGCCGGGGTTTGTCGGCGGACTTCGGTAGGCTCGCTTCGTGCCGCCAAGGACGAATACCTCCAAGACCAGTACCGCCGCAGGCCGCAAGTACGAGGCGAAGAACCTCCTCGTGCTCGAGGGGCTCGAAGCGGTGCGTAAGCGTCCCGCCATGTACATCGGGTCCACCGACACCCGAGGGCTGATGCACTGCCTGTGGGAGATCATCGACAACGCCGTCGACGAGGCGTTGGCTGGTTTCGGCAGCACCATTGACATCCAGTTGCGCCAGGACGGCTCGATCTACATCGCCGACCAGGGGCGAGGCATCCCTGTCGATGTGGAGCCCCGGACCGGACTGGTCGGGGTCGAGGTGGTCTACACTCGCCTGCACGCCGGCGGCAAGTTCGGCACCGGAAACTACAACGCTGCTGGTGGCCTGCACGGTGTGGGCGCTTCGGTGGTAAACGCGTTGGCCTCCCGGCTTGATGTGCAGGTCGACCGGAACGGTGCAGTCTGGGAGATGAGCTTCCAGCGCGGCGTGCCCGGCGTGTTCGACGGTGACGGGCCTGATGCCAAGTTCACTGCGCAGCACGGTCTGCGGAAGATCGGGAAGATTGGTCGCGCCGTGACCGGCACCCGGGTGCGTTACTGGCCCGACCGGCAGATCTTCCTGGCTGACGCCCAGCTCAGCTTCGACCAACTGCGCGACCGCGCCCGGCAAACCAGTTTCCTGGTGCCCGGTCTCGAAATGGCAGTCACCGATGCGCGAGGAGCTGAATCAGTCAGCGAGAGCTTCAAGCACGAAGGCGGCATTTCGGAGTTCGCAGATTTCCTGGCGCCCGATGAACCGGTTACCGATGTGATCCGGCTACAGGGCACCGAGAGCTTCACCGAGACCGTGCCGGTGCTCGACGAGAACGGCTCGATGACCCCCGCCGACGTCGAACGCCAACTCGACATCGACATCGCCGTGCGGTGGGGGACTGGTTATGACACCGTCGAGCGGTCGTTCGTGAACATCGTGGCCACCCCGAAGGGCGGCACCCACGTCAATGGCTTCGAACGCGGGCTGCTGCGGGCCTTCCTGTCCGGGCTGGACGGCACCCGGTTGCTCAAGAGCGGCGACGACATCGTCAAGGACGATGTGCTTGAGGGCATGACCGCGGTGGTCACCGTGCGCCTGCCCGAGCCCCAGTTCGAGGGGCAGACCAAGGAGGTGCTCGGCACCCCACCGGTGACCAGGCTGGTCGCCGGGGTCGTCGAGGCCGAGCTGAGCAAGTTCCTCACCTCCAACCGGGCTGCCGAGCGTCCGCAGGCCCGGTTGGTGATGGAAAAGGTGGTCAACGCCTCGCGCGCCCGGGTGGCGGCCCGCGTCCACAAAGAGAATCAGCGCCGCAAGACGGCCCTGGAGTCCTCGAGCCTGCCACCAAAGCTCAAGGACTGCCGGTCGACTTCGGTGGAGCAGACCGAGTTGTTCATCGTCGAGGGTGACTCGGCGCTCGGCACCGCAAACCTTGCCCGCAACTCGGAGTTCCAGGCGCTGCTGCCCATCCGGGGGAAGATCCTGAACGTCCAGAAGGCCTCGGTCGGCGACATGCTCAAGAACGCCGAATGCGCTGCCATCATCCAGGTGGTCGGCGCCGGGTCGGGCAAGAGCTTCGATGTCGATGCGGCCCGATACGGCAAGATCATCTTCATGGCCGACGCGGACTCCGATGGCGCACACATCCGCTGTCTGCTGGCGACCCTGTTCTTCCGCTACATGCGGCCACTGGTAGAGGCGGGACGGGTGTACTCCGCCGTGCCGCCCCTGCACCGCTTCGAACTGGTTAGCCCACGCAAGGGGCAGGACAAGTACATCTACACCTATTCCGACCCTGAATACCAACGCAAACTGGCCGAGCTGACCAAGAAGGGGCAGGCATTCAAGGAGCCCCAACGCTACAAGGGTCTGGGCGAGATGGACGCTGACCAGCTGGCCGATACCACCATGAACCCGCGGCGCCGGATGCTTCGTCGACTCACCGTCGATGACGCCGAGCAGGCCGAGCACACCTTCGAGATGCTGATGGGCAAACAGGTTGAATCGCGCAAGCAGTTCATCATCCAGGGGGCCTACCAGCTTGAGGATGAGCGCATCGACGCCTGATTGCAGGGCGGGCGCCGTTTGCTGATCCACTGGGATCCAGCACACTGGCTGTTGCTGTCGTTGGCCGCCCGGACTCTGGCCGATCACCCGTTGTTCACTGATTGGCGCTACGGTGCCTCAAGTGAGCGGAATCAATGCCTCGGGGGGCCCGGTAACGGCGCTTTCGATCCCGAAACAGACCTCGGTCAAGCGGATCATCAGTTGGGGGATGTGGGATTGGGGAACCCAACCCTTCAACACCGTCATCACGACTTTCGTCTTCGCGGTGTATATCACCAGCTCTGCCTTTGGTGACACGAACTTCACTTCGCAGGCATTGGCGACCTCGACCACCATTGGTGGCCTGTTCGTTGCACTGGCCGCACCTGTGCTGGGCCAGACCGCCGACCGATCCGGACGGGCGGTGACCACCTTGCGCTGGCTCACCTGGCTGTTGGCCGCGATCTCGGCAGCACTGTTCTTCGTCAAACCCGACCCGGCCTACCTGTGGCTGGGCCTGGGACTGTTGGCCGTCGGCTCGGTGGTCAGCGAGATCGCTGGCGTCAACTACAACTCGCTGCTGGATGATGTGGCCGGTGAGGCCAATGTTGGCCGCATCTCGGGCTTTGGCTGGGGGCTGGGTTACCTGGGCGGCATCGTGGTGCTCCTGGTGATCTACTTCCTGCTCATCCAGCCCGAGGTCGGCCTGTTCGGCGTCACCGGTGAGGACGGCATGGATATCCGGGTATCCATGATCATCTGCGGCATCTGGACGCTGCTGTTCACGATTCCGACATTCGTCAACCTGCGCGACAAGTCCGCAACCCAGCGCCGCCCCATCCCGGGGGTCGAGATGTGGCAGGGCCGCAGGCCGCAGTTCATCTGGGGCTGGCTCGCCCCGGTGGTGGCTTCCTATGTCGAACTGATCAGGACGATCCAGCGGCTATGGGGAGTCAGCCGGCACACGGTCTACTTCCTGCTGGCCTCGGCACTGTTCCGCGACGGGTTGGCCGGAGTCTTCGCCTTCGGTGCGGTGATCGCTGCCGGGACCTTCGGGTTCAGTGGGGGAGAAGTGGTGATCTTCGGTGCCGCAGCCAATATCGTCGCCGGTGTGGCGACCATCATCTTCGGTCAACTGGATGACCGGATCGGGCCCAAGAAGGTCATCATGATCTCGCTGGTCGCCCTGGTGTTGATGGGTACGGTCATTTTCTTCTTCCACGACGGCGGCAAGACTGTGTTCTGGATTGCCGGACTGACCATGACCATCTTCGTGGGACCAGCCCAGTCGGCCTCACGCAGTTTCCTTGCCCGGTTGATCCCGGCCGGGAAGTCTGGCGAGGTGTTCGGACTGTATGCGACGACCGGACGTGTCGTGTCGTTCCTGTCGCCGATGCTCTTCGGCCTGGCGATTGGCCTTGGTGCGATGGTCACCGGCCAGGCGAATACCCAGTACTGGGGAATCCTGGGCATCGTCCTGGTCCTGGCGGCCGGGCTGCTGGTGATGATCCCGGTCAAGGAACACCACGAGCACGCTCAGGTGCATTGACCACCCCCGCCCGCGGCTACGGTAGTTGCCGGGGCATACCCTAGTGGCGTGGCTAAAGGGCTGGCTGAGCTGGAGTGGCCGCGGTACACCCGCAGGCTGTTGCTGCGTCCCGCGCAACCCTCTGATGCACGCGCCATATATGAATGTCGTCGGATCCCCGAGGTAAGGCGCTGGCTCGGCCAGCCGGTCGAGGGCTGGGCCGAGTACATCATGAACTACCGAACCAGGCAGGGACGCTGGATCGTGGTTGAGCTGGATGGCCGGTTGGTCGGTGGCACACTGATCGAGGTCCAGGACGGTTGGGCGCAGGCCGAGGTGGCTGACCAGGCTCGTGGGGTCCAGGCCGAACTCGGTTGGCTATTTCACCCTGATGTCTGGGGCCAGGGCATTGCCACCGAGACCGTGCACGAACTGTTGGCCATCTGCTTCGACGGATTGGGGCTGCGCCGCGTCCACGCTGGATGCTTCCTCGAAAACATTGCCTCGTGGAAGGTGATGGAAAAGGTCGGCATGCGCCGCGAGGCACACTACGTCCGCGAATCCCTGTCGCGGGACGGGGTGTGGCGGGACGGGTTGGAGTACGCGATGTTGGCTGAGGAATGGGCTGGGCGCTGAGGGTTCAGGACGTCAAATTGTCCAGGTGGTCTCGTTGGCTGGAGACCCGGTCCTCAACTTTGCTGAACAACCATGACGCGACCGTCCCGGCGATGAACAAGGCCAGGGCGAACCCGACTGCAGGGGCCAGGCCCAGACCCTGTGCAGCCAGCCCGGTGGGGCTGAATGCGGGGAAGACCACGGTCGGGAAGATTGCAGCCGATGATCCGACCACCATGCCCAGGATGAAGTGGTACATGCCGGCGTAGTAGTTGTCGAAAGCCCAGGCCGCCGCCTTGGCGAACACCAGCACGCAAACGGCCAGGCCGATGATCAGCGGGATGATGACACCGAAGTCGAAATCCTTGATCCCGGCAGCCATCTTGTCGTATAGGCCGAAGTAGATCAGGAAATTTGATGGGCTCATGCCGGGCACGATCACCCCAAGACCGATCAGTGCGCCCGAACCGATCCAGATGAGAAGGTTCGGCGTCACGTTGAGCGCGATGCCGCCACCAACAAGCATGATCGTGAAGATGACGACCGCCGAGACAGCCATTACGACCCAGTGCACCGCGCTGCGGCCCTGGCGTCCGGCCTGCCGGAACAGCGAGGGGAAGGTGCCCACCACGAATCCGATGAACAGGCAAATGAACTGGGCGGCAAATCGGCCGAACGCGGCGTCCACCACCACTGCGAAGAAGAACACGCCGATCGCCGCGCCGATGCCGATCGGGATGAAGTAGAGCAGTTGCTTGACGAAGCGGTATTGCGGCTTGGACAAGAACCTGATGATCGGATCGTAGATGCGGAAAATCACTGCCAGCACGCCACCGGACAGCCCGGGCAGGATGAAACCGATCCCAACCAGCACGCCCTTGACCATCCGAATCAGCCAGTTGCCCAGCGATTCAGGTTCGTCCAGGTAGCTGGTGCGCAGTGCATCCAGTGACTGGGGGGTGACGGGTTGGGTGCTGTCGGGTGGCTGGTTCATTCGCTTCCTTAGCTCGGCGCGCAGGACGTTGGCCGGGCACGATGATACCCGTAACGGTCGGACGGCCTAGATAACCTGCGTTAACCGGCCCCAGTCCACGTCATAGCTGAATCCGCCCACCTCGGCGAACGGTCCGACAAGGGAATGCGTGCGCAGGGTGTTGACATCCTCGACCAGCCGGGCACGCTGCTGGGTATCAGCCCCCAGCACCAGGTCGTCGTCCAGTGCGACGCCGCTGACCGCTGCGATGTGGACCCGCAGTGACTCCTCGTCGGTATTGGTCATGGCGCACCTGGTGTGGGTGACCACCAGGATGCGGTCGACCTTGAGGCTGTGCACGCCCAGGATGCAGCCCGCGAGGGCATCGGGGGTGAGGCGTCCGCCGGGGGTGCGCAAGATCTTCGCGTCCCCGATCTCCAGACCGATCATGCCGAGCGGCTCGATGCGCGAATCCATACACGTCAACACCAGGACACCTGCCCGTGCCTTCCCGTCGAAGTGGTGGTCCTCGAAAGCCGCGGCATAAGTCGCGTTGGCGGCCAGCAGATCATTGAATGACACCCAGTTATTCTAGGGCGTGGGATCGACAAGGGTGAAGGCCGGCGACCCTGTTGCGAGCCATTGAGAGCCGCACCGGTTGGTGATCAGTCGTGCTCTTGAGGGGCCTGGTCCGGGCTGAGGGCGGCAGGCTCATCAGCGCGGTGGGAATCGCGAAGCATTGGCCGTGCCCTGGGCTGTTTCAGTGTGGGCAGTTCCATCGGGGTCTGGGTGACGAGGTTGTCGCGCTCAGCTGTGTAGCCGATCATCGGTGGTGCAATTGTCGCGTCCTGCATCCGCAGGGCACGCATTGCAGCCCTGGCCAGCGCGTGTGGATGCCGGTGGCTGCCAGTGAATTGCCAGGTCCACTCGTCGATTGGTGCCCAGCCTTCAAGGCGCAGCCGGGCGTTGAGCGCGGCGACATCGGTGTTGGCTGTCGTATACGGGGTGCCGGGCAACTCGGCGGTGAGTTGGCGACGGGTGAGCACGATCTTCACCAGCGCCCCCTGACGTCCATGCATCGTCAACGACAGCCGCCCGACCCTGGGCGGCTGCAGCGCCAGCAGGGTCGCGCCCAGTCGGCGGGTCAGCTCAGTCCACTGGCGGGTGGCATCCGGCACCTTTGCCGGCCGGGGTGCTGCCAGGTATTCGTCGTCGGAATGGGAGGGCCGGTCGCTCCAGGTGTGGGTGCGGCCCCGAACTCGTGCCCAACGTGGAATCACCCAGGCATTGATCCGTCGGGTGTGCCGGCTCATGCCCAGAGCAGCGATCATCCAGCCCAGTAGGCAGATGAAGGTCAGGAGCCCCAACCCGTGCACCAGGTCATTGTCGACGGCCAGGCCAAGGCCCATCAACCCGACACTCAGCAGCCCGCCACCCAGACCGGGCACGAATACCAGGGCGAGCATCTCGAGCAGGGCATTATCGCGTCCAACCCACCAGCGCGCCCGCGGGGTCTTGCCGCGCCGCGACCAGAAGGTGAACAGGATCAGGCCGACCCCGACGCCGATGAGGGCCACCGCTACTCCGATTGGCATGTGCGCAGCCTAATCAATCATCAGCGCAACGCCGAGAGAAGATCCTCGCACCGCTCGATGCCCGAAAATGCCCGAATGTCTTGACTTGTGCCCGTTTCTTGCTTTAGGGTTGCCGGTATCGGACAACGTGGGTCGGATTCACCAGGAGGCGTGGTGCTTGCAGAAGCTCGCAGGAGCCTGATCGTCGAGCGGGTCAACGATGCAGGTCAGGTGGCCACCGAAACCCTGGCCGGGCAACTCGACGTCTCGGTCGAGACTATCCGGCGCGATCTGCAACTACTTGAGCAGCGTGATCAGGTGCGGCGGGTGCATGGCGGGGCGGTTCCCGCCCGGCGTCCACGCGCCCAAGAGGCCTCATACCTGGAACGCAGGGCGCATGCTGCCGATGAGAAACTGGCGATCGGCCGGACCGTGGTCGAGATGATCCCGGAGGGCTCGACGGTTTTCCTCGATCTGGGTACGACTGTGGACGCAGTCGTCTCGCAAATTCCAAACAGCTTCAATGGCACGCTGTTGACCACCTCGCTGCGGGTCGCGATGGAGCTCACCAGGCTCGACCGTGCAACCGTGTTGTCAGTGGGCGGGCGCGTGCGACGCGAAGAGCTGTCGGTCTCCGGCTCAATGGCCAGCCATCTGCTCAGCACCATCTACCCAGACGTGGCCGTGATCTCTACTGGTGCAGTCAATGCGAACAACGGCATCACTGATTTCGACTTCGAAGAGCTTCAGCTCAAGAGGATCTTGTTGGCCAACGCACGGCAATCGCTCTTGGTGGCTGACAGTTCCAAGTTCGGCGGGGTGGCCACCTATGGGCTGTGCCCGGTGAGCATTCCCGATGCCATCATCACCACTGACGCCCTGCCCACCAGCGAACGGCAGGCCATCACCCAGGCCGGCGGCAAGTTGAGGTTTGCCGAATGACCCGGCCTTCCAGGCACCCCTCAGGGATCGGATCTGGCGCGACGACGCGTCCGACAACAAGCAAAGAAAGGTTGCATCGTGGCAATTCTCGCGCTTGACCAGGGAACGTCAGGTTCCAAGGCCATCGTGGTGGATGGCGACGGCGTTCATGCCGTCGTCGACAAGTCCATTCATCCTCAGTACCTCCCGCAGGGAGCGGTCGAGCAGGATCCGATGGAGTTGTACAACTCACTGATCGATGCCGGACGTGAGGCCGTTGCCCAGGCCGGCAAACCCATTGAAGGCGTTTCGCTTGCCAATCAGGGCGAAACCATCCTCGCCTGGGATCCGGAAACCGGTGATCCGTTGACCCCGTGTGTTGTCTGGCAGGACCGGCGCGCAGAGGCCATCGTCGAACGCCTCCGCGAACACTCCGACGAGGTCCACCAGCGCACCGGCCTGGTCCTTGACAGCTATTTCACTGCCCCCAAGATGGTGTGGTTGCGCGAGAACATGACGCGCGAAGGTGTGTTGACCACGACCGACACCTGGATCCTTTACAAACTGACCGGCGAATTCGTCACCGATGTGTCGACCGCTTCGCGTTCACTGATCCTCAACGTCGACGAATTGGTCTGGGATGACCGGCTGCTCGAGATCTTCGGGCTGTCCGATGAGCGGCTGCCACGCCTGGCAGCGTGCGACGAAATCATTGGCACCACCACGGTCTTCGGTGCTGAGGTGCCGGTCGGTGGGTTGATCGTCGACCAGCAGGCGGCACTGTTCGCTGAGGGCTGCCTGGAGCGGGGTCAGGGCAAGTGCACTTATGGCACCGGTGCGTTCATTCTGGTGAACATGGGTGAGAAGGCGCCCCGGTTCGACAACGGCCTGACCACCTCGGTGGCCTGGAAGCTGCGCGGCAAGACCATGTACTGCTCTGATGGGCAGGTCTACACCGCCGCCTCAGCCGTGCGCTGGATGCAGGAACTCGGTGTCATCGACGACGCCCGCGAGATGGACGAGATGGCAGCCGAGAGCTCGGATGGCGTGCTGTGCGCACCGAGCTTTGCTGGACTGGCCGCCCCCTGGTGGAAGCCTGAGGCTGGCGCGTTCATCATGGGCATGAAGCTGTCGACCGGCAAGCCGGAGGTCGTCCGGGCCGTGCTCGAGGGAATCGCCTGCCAGATCGCCGAGCTGTCTGACCTGACGCTGCCTGAACTGGGCAAATCAGTCTCGAGACTGCGCGTGGACGGTGGCCTGACCAACTCGAAGGTGCTCATGCAGGCCCAGGCTGACCTGCTGCAGGCCCCGCTGGACACCTATCCCTCGGCGCACGCCACCGCGCTGGGCACTGCTGCCTGCATGCGGTTGGCAATGAATCCTGAGCTGTCCGTCGACGAGGGTCCCTTCGCCTGGACCCCGGATGCCACCTACGAGCCGCAGTGGGCACCCGAGCAGGCCACCGAGTTCCGCCGTCGCTGGCGGGCCGCGGTGGAAGCGACGCTGGAGATCTAGGGCCATGGACACCGATGAGATCTCTCGCCTGATGCCGGATCGTGCCAGTCCAGGATCCACCATTTCCATTGAAGAACCACAAGGAGGAGACAAGTGAGCACACCTCGGAGGGTGAGTGCGGGGCAGACCCCGGACTTCGACGTCGCCATCATCGGTGCCGGTGTAATCGGAGCCGCGCTGGCCAAGGACTTCGCTGGCACAGCCAACCGGGTCGCCATGCTGGACGCCCGACTGGACGTCTGTGAGGGCACCTCGAAGGCAAATACAGCGATCCTGCACACCGGTTACGACGCCAAGCCCGGCACCCTTGAGGCCCGGCTGGTGGCCCGCGGCTACCACCTCGTGCGCGACTACTGCGCCCAGGCCGAGATCGGGCTGGACGACACTGGTGCCATCCTGGTGGCCTGGGACGAGGAGCAGGCCGGATCGCTGCCCGGCCTCAAGGCCAAGGCCGAACAGAACGGCTACCACGAAACCCGTCTGATGAACCCGGCCGAGGTCTACGCCGAGCTACCGAATCTTGGTGAGGGTGTCACCGGTGGCCTGGCAGTGCCGGGGGAATCAGTCATCGATGCGTGGACGGTCCCGTTGGCCTTCGCCACCGACGCCGTCAATCGTGGTGCGACCTTCCTGCGCGGCCACAAGGTGACTGCTGTCGAAGTGGGCGAGGAATTCACCACACTGCGCACCAGCCAGGGGCCGGTTACCTGCCGCTGGGTCATCAATGCTGCCGGGCTGGGTGGCGACGAGATCGACGCCCTGTTCGGTTACGACCGGCTCAAGGTCCATCCCCGCAAGGGCGAACTGCTTGTCTTCGACAAGCTGGCAGCAGATCTGGTCTCGAAGATTGTGTTGGCCGCCCCGTCCAGGCTGGGCAAGGGTGTGCTGATCAGCCCGACCAGCTTCGGCAATGTCATGCTTGGCCCGACCGCTGATGACATGGAGGACAAAACCGACACCGCCACCACCGAGGCCGGCTTCGGATTCCTCCTCGAAAAGGGCAGCAAGATCGTCCCGCAGTTGCTGAACGAGGAGGTCACGGCTGCTTACGCCGGGCTACGGGCCGCACACAACCTGGATGACTACCTGATCGAGGTCGATGATGCGCAGCGTTACATCATCACTGGTGCGATCCGCTCGACAGGGCTTACCTCGGCGCCGGCCGTTGCCGAATATGTCTTCGAGTTGCTGGCAGCCAGTGACCTCGACCTGACGATGCGTGACGAATTGCCCGCACCACCGGTGATGCCGCACCTCGGCCAGTCCATGCTGCGGCCGTACGCCGACGACGAGGCGATCGCGAAGGATCCCGAGTACGGCACGGTGGTCTGCTTCTGTGAGCGGGTCACCCGCGGTGAGATCCGGGATGCGATGAATTCGGTGATCCCACCGGCCGAGTTGAGTGGACTGAGGCGCCGCACCAGGGCGATGAATGGACGCTGCCAGGGCTTCTTCTGCGGTGCGGAAGTCACCGCCCTGTTCAACCAGTACAAGGAGCAGACCAATGCATGATCCGCTGAAGATCCAGAGTCCGACGGTGGCGATCATCGGTGGCGGGCCAGCCGGGCTGAGCGCTGCGAAAATGCTGGCCAAAGCAGGTGTGGATGTCACGGTGTACGAGCGGGAGGCGAGCGCCGGGGGTATCCCGCGCCATGCCGACCACCCCGGCTACGGCATCCGTGACCGCAAACGGTTCATGGGTGGCCCGAAGTACGCACGGGTCCTGGTCGAAGAGGTCCGCAAGGCGGGGGCCACCATCGCGACCCGCGCCTGCGTCACGGGCTGGGCCGACGAGGACACCCTCGAGGCCACCACACCCCAGGGGCGCATCCTGATCCGTCCCAAGGTGTTCTGCTTCGCGACCGGGGCACGCGAACGGCCCCGCCCGGCCCGGATGATCCCGGGTGACCGGGCAGCCGGAGTGCTCACCACCGGGCAGCTGCAGAACATGGTGCACCTGCACCACCAGGAGGTCGGCAAGCGGGCAGTCATCGTTGGCGCCGAGCTGGTCAGCTGGTCGGCGGCGCTGACCCTGCAAGAGGCTGGATGCCGCACCGCAGCCCTGATCTCGCGCTACCCCAAGGGTGAGGCCTACCGGCTGTTCACCACCCCTGGCGGGATCTTCTTCCGCACCAGGGTGATCACCGAATCGCAGGTCGTGGCAGTTCATGGCCGCGGCCGGGTATCCGGGGTCGAGATCGAAAACCTGGCCACTGGTGAGCGCAGCACCATCGACTGCGACACCGTGGTGTTCACTGGCGACTGGATCGGTGACTACGAGCTGCTTCGCTCTGGCGGGGTCGTGCTCGACCCGGCATCCAGTTCCCCGATAGTGGACGCCGCCATGCGCACCTCACGCAAGGGCGTCTTCGCGGTCGGCAACATCAACCACCCGGTCGAGACCGCCGACGTTGTCGCGATCGAGGGGCAGGTCGCTGCGGCCCGTATTCTGGATCACCTGAACGGCATCGGTGTACCCGCCGAAGGGGTCGCCATCAAGGTGGAGGCCCCGTTGCGCTGGATTTCACCGGGCATTCACCGGGTTGGTGGTGTTACCCCGGCCAGGGAACGCCTGGTGAGCTGGGTTGATGAGTACATCGCCCGACCCACCGTGGTGGTCCGTCAGGACGGCCGTGAACTGTCCCGTACCCGGCTCAACTGGCCGGCGGCACCCGGGCGCGCCTTCCGGATTCCATCGAATGTGCTCGACAACGCGCAGGCAGGTGCCGGCGAGGTACTGGTATCAGTCGAATAGTTCCAGGCAGGCAAGGGCAAGAGGGCCCGGTCGTCAGGGGTGGTTCACCTCACGGCCACCGGGTCTTGTCCGTCCTGGAACGGGTACTGGCCCTCGGCAGCCCGCCGGCTGGCGATAGCCGCGATGGGTTGGGCTGCCGGTGTCCCGGAGCCGTCACGCCTTCCCGTGGCCGGTGGCAGATCAACAGGTGTTCCTGATGCAGCCGCTGCCACTGGCGGACGGGCGCCCGCCCAGGCCAGCAGCAGGACGTCCTCACCCTTCAGGAACCGGTGGCATCGCACTCCGCCGGTTGCCCGACCCTTGCCCGGGTACTCATCGAAGGAGGTCACCTTTACGCTGCCCGCCTCAGTGCCTGGCAGTGAGGCTGAACTGCCCGAGACGGTCACCACGACGGCCTCGGAGGCTGCTGTGGCGCCGAACCAGACCACGTGCGCGCCAGCAGCGAGCTTGATACCGGCCATCCCGCCACCATTACGGCCTTGTGGTCGCACTTTGTCGGCCGGGAAATGCAGCAGTTGGGCATCCGAGGTGATGAACACCAGTTCATGGGTCTGGTCGACCAGTTCCAGGGCCCCCACAACCTCATCGCCATCGGCGAGCTTGATGTATTCCCAGGAATCGCGGCTGGTCAGGAATTCCGGGTTGGTGCGTTTGACGACGCCCTGCCGGGTGCCGACCGCCAGTCCGAGGGACTCGGGGTTGAACGAGGCCAGGCCGACCACACGTTCATCCTTGGCAAGCTCGACCATTTCGTTTACGCGCACGCCACCCTGCAGGTTGGGCGAGGTCGCAGTAGGGGGTAGCGACGGGAGTTCGATCGCGTTGGCCCTGATCACCCGACCGGCCGAGGTGAGCACCCCGTATTGGGAGTGGGCAGTGGTGCCGATGGTTGCGATGATCGCGTCGTGGCGTGAGCGCGGCCCTTCAGCCGTCAGCCCCTCGTGGCTGGTGCCGTCCAGGCGGGCCACCAACCCGGCAGAGCTGAGCATCACCAGGCAGGGGTCGTCAGGGATCTCAAGCGGGGTGCTGGTGCTGGTCACCACACCGGAGTCGGTCAGCAGGACGGTCCGGCGAGGGGTGCCGAAGCGCTCGACCACATCATCGAGTTCGTCGCGGACCAACTGGTGCAGCACTTCTGGTTTGTCGAGGATCTCGTTCAGCTCAGCGATCCGCTTGGTGAGTTCGTCGCGCTCTGATTCCAGTTCGATGCGGCTGAGCCTGGTCAGTCGCCGCAACTGCAGGTCGAGGATGTAGTTGGCCTGAACTTCGGTCAGATCGAAGGCCTCCATCAGCCGGGTGCGGGCCTCGGCGACCTCATCAGAGGTTCGGATGATGGCGATCACGTCATCGATGTCGAGCATCGCCAGCAGCAGGCCCTCGACCAGGTGCAAGCGGTCGTTGGCCCTGCCGAGCTGGAACTGGGTGCGCCTGGTGGTGACCTCGATGCGGTGGTCGAGGTAGACCTGCAACATCTCGATCAGGCTCATGGTGCGTGGTTGCCCGTCCACCAGGGCGACCGAGTTGATCGAGAAGCTGTCCTCGAGCTTGGTCATCTTGTACAACTGCTCGAGCAGGGCTTCGGGGTTGTAGCCGTTCTTTGCCTCGATCACCAGCCGGGTGCCGTGCGCCAGGTCGGTGAGGTCCTTGACGTCGGCGATGCCGGCCAGCCGCTTCTTGCCGACCAGGTCCTTGATCTGCTCGATGATGCGCTCTGGCCCAACCCCATGGGGCAGTTCGGTCACCACGATGCCGCGCCGTCGCGGGCTGGTCTGGTCGATGCGCGCGGTGGCGCGCAGCTTGAAGCTGCCGCGCCCGGTTGCGTAGGCATCCTTGATGCCGTCCAGACCGATGATGGTGCCGCCAGTGGGGAAGTCGGGGCCGGGTACGAACCGCATCAGCGAATCGAGGTCGGCATCCGGGTTCGCCAGCAGGTGTTTGAGTGCCGCCACCACCTCGATGAGGTTGTGGGGTGCCAGGTTGGTGGCCATTCCCACGGCGATGCCGGTGGCGCCGTTGACCAGCAGGTTGGGGAAGGCTGCCGGCAGGACCGATGGCTCGAGTTCCTTGCCGTCGTAGTTGGGGCGGAAGTCGACAGTGTCCAGGTCGAGCCCATCAACCATCGCCAGGGCAGCTGGTGCCAGCCGGCATTCGGTGTAGCGGTAGGCGGCCGGGCCGGCGTCCAGTGAACCGAAGTTGCCGTGGCCGTCGATTGTCGGCAGCCGCATCGACCAATCCTGGCCGAGCCGCACCAGCGCGTCGTAGATGGCGGTGTCACCGTGCGGGTGCAGCAGACCCATCACCTGACCCACCACTCGGGCGCATTTGACGTGCGGCTTGTCGGGCCGCAGACCCATGTCGTGCATGGTGTAGAGGATGCGGCGTTGCACCGGTTTGAGGCCATCGCGGGCATCGGGTAGCGCCCGCGAGTAGATCACCGAGTAGGCGTATTCGAGGTAGCTGGTCTCCATCTCGCTTGAGACGTCGACGTCGATGATGCGTTCCTCGAAGTCATCAATGTGAGGTGTGGTCCTGCTTGCCATGGGGCGACGATCTCTCCTGCTCGTTATCAGACATCGCCACCCATGCGCAGTCAGCCACGCATCTTGCGGGTAGCGAATCGACGCAAGTGTAGCGACGCGGGCTGACGCTAGTCGTCAACGACCCGCTTTACCTGGGGTGACAGCTCATCGCCGTCTGCACCACCCACTTCAGGGACGACCGGCGGTTCCCAGCGCAGGTCGGCACTGTCGCGCAGCACCTTCACTGTGCCGTGTGCCAGCAACTGTTCAGTCGGTGACAGCTGGCGAATTGCGATGGCCCGCACGTGCTCTGGTCGCAGTTCAGCGAACTCCCGGTAGATCACCGGATCGTGCTGGCCATCATCACCGATCAGCACCCACTTGATGTTGGGGAAGTCGCGGGCCAGTTCAGCCAGTGCGCGGCGCTTGTGGGCTGGGCCACTGCGGAACCAGCCGGTCTGGGTGGGGCCGAAATCGGTCAGCAGCATGGGCCCCTTGGGGAAGCCGTGGCGTTTCATGAACCGGTTCAGGAAGGGCAGGGTGTTCCAGGCGCCAGTCGACACGTAGACGATGGGTGCGCCCGGGTTCCTGGCAAGCAGCTTCTGGTACATGCGAGCCATGCCCGGCACAGCCTGGCGGTTGCCCTCGGTCTGGACGAATGAGTTCCAGGCCGCCAGGAAGATCCGCGGGATCCAGGTCGACAGGATGGTGTCGTCTATGTCGCTGATCAGCCCGAATTCCTGGTCTTCGGGTACTACCTGGACCGGCGCCCGGGTGGGTGCCGCCTCATCGGTCTGGATGGTGACGTGCTGCCAGCCGTCGGCCATGCCGCTGGTGCGCACTGTCACGTCGATGTAGCCGCTGCGGTCGGTGACCATCTCGAGCCCTTTGTCACCCACTTTGACGGTGACCGGCCGACGCGGCACGGGGGCACTGAAAAAGTTGCGCCACCCACGCTGGTGCAGGAATGTCTCGGCGTACATGCCCAGGTAGGTGCGGGGTTTCTGCGGGCGCAGCGTCAGCCGGCCCAGCACGCGCACATGGTCAGAGGTGCCGTAACCAGTGAATGGGACGACGACCTCGCGCCAGCCACGCTTGCGCAGTGCCCGCACAACATGCCTGGTGACGAAGTCGTCAATTCGCATCCCAACGAATTGGCGCGATCTCATGGCGCCCAGCCTAGAGCTTCAAACAGGTTCCGGGCTGCACGGGCCAGCCCCGTCCGAACAGCGGCCTGCCCGGCGAACTGTCGCAGCACAGGCTCAAGTGGCAGGATGGAAACGTGAGGCATGAACCATCGACTACCGCTAGCCTGCTGCCCGCCGAACTGATTGCTGAAATCGGCGACTGCAGTTTCTTCCCACAACTGGTGACCGATTCGGTCTCGTTGGCGGTCGGCAACGAAGAGGTGGTGGCTCACCTGGTGCACCACGAGGCGACCTTCGCCCAGGAGGGCATCAGCCGGCACATGTCGGTGCTGGTGCTTACCCCGAGCAGGTTGGTGATCAGCCACACCGACGACCACACCGACAATCCTGCCGGGTCGACAGCGGTCAGTTCCACCGAGGCGGTGCCGTTGCGGCTGCTCAGCACTGTCGCCTTGAGCAGGGTCGTCGCCAATCCCGAGAAGTTCGGCAGCAGGGGTGCGGAGGTTGTCGAG
>JBMNPP010000007.1:0-29780 GCA_050943675.1 Brooklawnia sp. | reverse complement strand
CTTCGCGGCTATCGCGGAACTGGTTCAGCCGTGCGTTGATCTCGTCGGTGGTTGGGGACGCTTGCCGCGTAGCGACGACGCCGGTGGCGGTGATGCGCAGGTCGAAGCCGACGCCGTCGAGTTGTTTCGCTGCTGCGTCCAGGTCGGCGTAGAGCTCTTGGTAGGTGACGCCGAGAACGCTCGCGAGGTTGTCGAGGGGAATGCCTATCGAGCGGCCGGGGAGGAGTTGGACGAGTACGCGGACGCGTTCCTCGTCGGGGAGTTGGTCGGCTGGTTCTGTGGGTGGTTCTTCCGGGTCGAGAAGTTCGCCGTACGTAAGAGCGAGAAGGTCGGTGATCCGGCGCAGAGTTGCGAGGGTCGTTGAGGGGTGAAGGGACCCGTCAAGAATGAGGCTCCGGGATCCTGTTTGTCCGAGTCCGAGCGCGGCGGACACCTGCCTGTCGGAGAGCGCGCGTGCGTTGACCCGTTCACGTACCTTGTCGGCGTTCACTGGGACGCTGATCGGGCTCATACCGCTGTCCTGTCTGTGAGGCGATGCAGGGTGACTTTCATCCGGTCTACCCAGTCAGCTTCTTTCGCTTGGTGAGCACGCGTGACGCCGGGCAGGTTCAGGTCAGTGCGGGCCCAGCGGATCGCTTCTCCGACTTCCCTTTGCTGGCGAGGAACCAGCGGGGCGTTCGGGTGGCAGCCTTCAAGTTCGCGCAGCGCCCGTTGGGCGCGCACGTACAGAAGCGCCTCGTCATTCAAGTGCTTGGCCGGCACGTGGCCTGACGGAGCCACGTCGGCCAGCGCCAGGCCGCAGATTTCGCGTGTCTCGAAGCCAACGTCCCGAAGGACGATGCTGGTGCTGATCCACGGCTCGCGGTACGCGTGAAGGGACCGGATCTCCATCGGGAAGAGCGGGCGATGCTCTTGGTCCTGCACGGTCACGAGTAGATGAACGAGTTTCAACCGCAGCAGCAACCCCTGACGGAAGCACGCCGCCTGCGCGGCACGGACACAGGTGAGCACTTCCCCTTGGGTCCGATGTGTCTGGACGAGTTGCACAAGGCGTTGCCGGGCTTGCGACCCGGTTTCAGGTGGCGCGGCGAGCCAGTCGTTGAACACGTGGACGTACAGGCCGTGAACGGCTGCGTGCTCCGTCGGGGACAGCAGATCACGGCAGCGCGCGAGCCAGATGTAGAAGTCGGCTTCAGGCAACATCTGTGGGAACGAGAATGCGCCCTCTGCCCAGTGCGGGGGAATGGCCGATGGTGGCGGCAACGTGGGCGTTCGGGTGACGATGGGATAGCCGTGCTCATCGGCCCAGTCGAGAACCTTGCCAGGAATCGTGTTGTCGCAAACGAGATGCGTGGCGGCGCCAGCGGCAGCGAATGCTGAGGTCAGGTCACCAAACCAGCGCGGATCGGTGACCAGGTCCGCGTGGCACACGAACACATGTCGGAACCCGTGCGCGACGGTCCATGCCTGCACGAGCAGCAGGTCTCGCCCTACCCGTGCCCGCTGCGTTGCCGTGCGAACGTCGGACCGGCATCCCATCGCGCCAAGCACGTCGCGATGGAGCGCGAACGCACGCCTAGCGGGACGCGGTAGACACACCAGTGCCCCGTCCCGCACGTAGTCGCCCAAGTACAGGTTCGAATGCTCATCAGGGTCGAGCAGCATGACGTCGACGGTCACAGGTTCCCCTTCTTGACCGAAATGAACTGACGGATCTGCCCGAGGACAGAGTCCGTAACAGGTTCGGTCATGTTGAGGGTGTCCAGCCATTCGCGTGTCTGCGTCCACCTCCGCAGCAGTCCTCGGCATAGGAGGTCGTCATGGACCGCGAGTGTCCCTGGAGTTGCTTGAGCGAACCGCGGGTCCAACGCCTGCACACAGGTGAGCATGTCCTGCCCGGTGAGTCGTTGGAATGTTGTCCTCGTTTGCACGCGCTCGCGGGCGTGGGGGTCGGCGTCCAATGCTTGTTCAACGCCGTATCCGACAAGGACCAGGCCGAACGACCGTTGTGCCCGCTCAAACAGCCAGGTCAGTTGGCTGATCACGTCCGGGCGACAGTTCTGGACCTCGTCCACGACGAGCACTCCGCCCCAGTCGCGAACCTCGTCGAGCAACAGTTCGGAGACGAAGAAGTTCGTTGTCCGCGGAGGCTTCGTGAGCGTGACGGCCTGGTAGGCGTAGCGCATCAGATCGTTCGGGCTCGGCCTTGCGGGCATGGTCGCAATCGCGACCGGACGGTCAATCCGCTCTGCGGTGTAGACAACGCATGTGGTCTTGCCGGTGCCCGGCTCCCCATCCACTGCCACGGGCCGGTTCATCGCTATCCCCGCCTTCAACAGCAGATGGGCCTGCTCGAAACTTGGCGTTGAGACGGGGTGTTGCTCAGAAGCGCGGAGCCGGTGATTTGCGCCTTGTCAATGATGGTCATTCTGCGTCCTTTCCGTGACCGGGTAGGGAGCCGCCGAATAGCTGCGTGAGCCTGCTCAGGTCCTTAACCGGGGGAGGCTCAGGCTGGGCGCTCTTGGGTGTCACGAGGACTGTCTTCGTGTCGGTGGGGGCGGGGACAGACTCATCGGGATCGTCAGGGATGGCCGCACGGAGCGCTGCGGCAATCTTCCGGCGGTGTTCCTTCACGCCTGCCTCGATCGCTTGGTATTCACGTTCGTGGCGGGCCCGTTCGGCGAGAAGGGCGAGCCGTGCGTGCTTCGGGATCACGTCGTGGCGCCAAGCACGGGTGACGTAGTCCCCATCGACCGTGAACACTTCTATGAAGTCGCGACCTCGCGCGAGGTGGCGAATCTTGTAGTTGGTTCCGACGTGCAGGTTTGCTGCTACGTACTGACCCTTCTCGAAGTGGATCCCGTTCTTCGTTGCCCGGTAGGACTCCTTCGCTGTCGAAAGCATCGCGTACCGAAGCTCAGCGTCAGAGAACAAACGGGATTCCGTTGGATCGTCGGCGTATGCCTCCAAGCGTGTGCGCTTACCGAGCCGTTCGACACGAACGTCGGTGTTCAGTTCGGTCAGTACCTCATCGAGGAGGACAAGCAACGCGTTCCATGACAGGGCGGCTGCCGGGTCCATCTTGCTCGGCACTCGGGGCATGTGTCGGCTTCGCCCCTCCCTCGTGGTACCTGCGTGGAGCGCACCGGGAGCACGCGAGGACAAACGCCTGTTGACCAGGTCAATGGTCCTTTCGGCCTTTCCGTTCTGCCACGAGCTGTATGGAGTGGTGGGGTTGATGATGAAGCCGAGTGAAGTGGCCCCCTTCGTGATCGCCCCAGTGAAGTGCTCCGCAGCGTTGTCGGACACCACCTGTTCAGGGACGCCGGAGACGGCGACGCCGAAGTAGTCATGTTCAGCGGCTGTTTCTGCCAGAGCCGCCGAAACAGCTTCGCTGTTGATGGGTTGCTTCCACAGGAACGCGTGGATCAGTCCGGTGGACGCGTCCGTGACCGTGGTGAGGAACGGCCGAATGGGCGTGTTCGATCGGTGATCTGCCACGACCCAAAGGTCGGCCTTCGTATGGTCCACATGCCATGTGTGGTTCTTGTGGGGAGCATGCTGGGTCAGGTACATGCGGTTGTTGATGACGCCCTTGAAACCGTGGAGGGCGCCTGCCACCCGGTCGGGTGCCACGCGCCGCAGGGCACGGGCAAATGTTTCGTAACTGCCCTTGAACTCCCCGGCGCGGACGAGTGCCGCGTGCGCGCTGCGGATGTCCTGCTCTTGGGCGAGTACCGTGAGGTGGAACGTGTCGATGTCGAAACGATCTGACCGTGGTGTTGAGTCGGACACGTCCCCAGACCGGAGTGCAGGATCACTGAGCCAGCGGTAGACCGTGCGGATGGACACGTCGTTCTGGGCAGCGACGCCCCTAACGACGTGACCGGGGACGGCCCCGCCGCCGGCCAGCCGGAGCATGCCCGCCACGAGGGCTGCCTTCCTGGTGCGAGTCAGTTTCGAGCTCATGCCATGCCCTCACTCCGGGGGTTCGCAAGGGTGGATTCGATGCTGCTGGGCGCGAGCACGCTGTCTGTGAGCGGCCCAGTCAGTCCATCTGGGGTGTAGAGCCGACATGCCTTTGTGTTTCCCAAAGCGATGAGCCGCACGCCAGCAAAGATGAGCCGCACGCCAGCAAACTCGCCACTCAACGCCCGGCCAGCCGCCAGATACTTGGTGACCTGGGGCCGGTACTCGTAATCGTCATCCGTGCCGAACCGGAAGGTCTTCACCTCATCGAAGAACCATCCTTGGGAGGGGTGCCGCCACAGGAGGTCCGCTCGTCCGCCTGTGATAGGCACTTCACTTCCGTGAAACTCCACGCCCGGTGGGGGCAGGAAAATGCGGACGTACTGGTGGATGAGTCCCGACACGCGGGTACGCGCGCGGCGCAGGTTTCCGTTCTCGCGCCCGACCACGACTTCGGTGAGTGCTTCCGTGACCAGCCTGTCGAGTTCGTCTAGGGAAGCGCCTTGCGCCTTCTCTGCGATCCTGCCGATCACCGCGTGCACTTGAATGCCTTGGCGCTGGGCAGCGCGCTGTGACCGCTCGCTGGGTGTGAGTTCCTGTTTGGAGGGCCAGATCGGGGCGGGTAGGCCCAAGTTCAGGCTGTTGGACTTCATCGGATCCTCCGAGGCGTGGTCGCCGTAGAGACGCAACAGTTCGGAGGGGTCGCGGAGCAGGCTGATGTGTGGGGGACGCCACTGCGTGTGGGGCATGGAAAACCTCCCATAGTGTCCGAGATATAGGACACCCTCCCGTCCGTACCCCACTTTGCGCAAGTCCCGCCCGGCGCGGACGGAAGACACTGTCCATCCCGCTCCGTAAAGTGACCCACGTGACCGACCAGCCAACCGAAACGCCACGGGCCAGACGCCTGCCCCTGCGCGCTGCCCCCAACGACGGGGTGACCGACTGGCCGAACACGCCCAGCCCCGACCCCGCCGCTGAGAAAGTCCGCCAGCTCGCCGCCCGCCTCGCAACCGTCATGGCCGAACGTGGCCTGTCCGCCCGCGCAGTAGCCAAACTCGCCGGCATCGGCGTCGGCACCATCCAAGTGATCAAGCACGGGAACCGTTGGCCCGACAGCCGCGCCGTGGCCCGCCTGGAAGTCGCCCTCAACACCGCCCTGTGGCCCGCCCACAACAACACCAACCAGTAGACACGCCCCAGCAGTTTCAGTGGCGGTACAGGCGGCCGTGCTGGCATCGCCCGCGGCGGGCAGGGAACTTGTTTCGTTCATGCCCCCAACGGTGAACCACGCTCCGTCTCCGGATGACGTCATCCGTCCTCGGCGAGCCGCGTTGACCCGAACAAGGGCGCCAGGTACGAAGGAGCATGCCCCGCAGCACACCCCCGCCCCAGGCCTGCGCCAGCCTCCGTTGCACCCAACCCGCCCTGCCGGGCCGGGAGCATTGCGAAACGCATCACGTCCGCCGTCAAGAAACATGGCGGGCCGCCCGACAGGACTACCGGGCACGGCAGAAACAACGCGTCAACCACCTCATCGTGTGGGCCGCCCTGGTCCGTGACACGATCCTTCCCGCATCGCACGCCGCGTACGACCAAAACGACCTTGCGATGGACGCCTACGAACGGCTCCAAACCGCGATCCTCACCGGGGACAGGGACACGACCGCACGCGAACTCGACACGCTCGCAGACGCCCTAGAAACAGCCCGCGCGGCCTTGGCCGGAAGCCACCGCAAGGTCGTTGACATGGAACGGCATACCGGGCCGCTCAATCACCTGATCGACCCGCCGCCCAGACCGCGCGAGTCCCGCAAGACGCGGCTCGCCCGCGAAGAACAACTCCCCGAGTAACGACCGTCCCGTGTCTGTCGGTACCGGCCGATACGGTCAACGGCAGATAGTGTCACAACCGTGAGTGGGAGCAGCATGTCGATCAGCCTGTCCGAGCTGGAAACCCGCCTGTGGGCGGCAGCGAACGCGTTACGAGGACCGGTCGACCCGGCAGACTTCAAAACGTATGTGTTCCCCATGCTGTTCTGGAAATGGATCAGCGACACGTGGACGTGGGAACACAACCAAGCCGTCGCCGAGTACGGCCCGAACGTCCACCCGGAAGTGGAAGCCGACTTCCACCGTTTCGTTGTCCCCGACGGCACCCACTGGGACCAGGTGACCACAGCCACGCACAACCTTGGCGCGAAAATCAACACTGCGCTCGGCAAACTCCAGCAGGCGAACCCGGAAACCCTCGCCGGCATCTTCGGAGACGCCGCGTGGGGCAACAAGGAACGACTCCCCGAGAGCGCGCTTGTGAACCTGCTCGGCGCGTTCGACGGGCTCGTCCTCAACCCGGACGAAGTGACCCACGACATGCTCGGCCAAGCCTACGAATACCTCCTCAAAAACTTCGCTGACTCGTCCGGCGCGAAAGCGGGGGAGTTCTTCACACCCCGCCAAGTCGTCAAACTGCTTGTTCGGCTCCTCGACCCACAACCCGGCGAGTCCGTGTACGACCCAGCGTGCGGATCAGGCGGCATGCTCGTCGAAACGATCAACACCGTCCGGGAACACGGCGGGGACACGCGCACGCTCCGCCTGTACGGCCAAGAGGTCAACCTGACCACGTCCGCGATCGCGCGCATGAACCTGTTCCTGCACGACATTGAGGACTTCAAAATCGTGCGCGGCGACACGCTCCGCCAACCCGGCCTCCGCAACCCGAACGGCAGCCTGTCCCAGTTCGACGTGGTCATCGCCAACCCGCCGTTCTCGCTGAAGAGTTGGGGGCGCGAGAACTGGGTGGGGGACCCCCGAGCGTTCTGCGGCGTCCCGCCCGACGACAAGGCGGATTTCGCATGGGTACAGCACATGCTCGCCTCCATGTCTCCCAACGGGCGGGTCGGAGTCGTAATGCCTCACGGTGTCCTCTTCCGCGGTGGCTCTGAGGGGAGAATCCGACGCTGCCTCGTTGAACAAGGCAAGCTGGAGGCTGTGATCGGGCTTCCCGACCGCCTGTTCTACTCGACTGGGATCTCCGCCTGCATCCTGGTCTTTCGGGCGGACCGTGCGGCACATCCTGCGGACGTGCTGTTTGTAGATGCATCCAGTAGGTTCCACAAACTCAGGAACCAGAACGAGATGAGCTCCGCTGATGTTGAGGCGGTGCTGGCCGCCTATCACGGCGAAGTGGATTCGCTACCGGATGGAGTAGAAACGCGCCGCGTTCTGTTGGATGAACTTGCCAAGAATCACTTCGATCTGAGCCTAAGCAAGTACGTGCGCAGGGACGCAAGCGTTACGGCTGACTTGGCGGCGGCCCTTTCTCACTACGCCGATGCGCGTGACGAAGCCGACTCCGCGAGCAGTGACGTTGGAGGCACGAACTGGGACGAGGAACTCCATACGCCGGCCGAGGGGTGGAGAAGGGTCACGATCGGAGACGTTGCCATGGTGAACCCCGAGTCCATCCCAAAGACATGGGAGCAGGGCCAGAGGTTCCAGTACGTAGACATCGCTTCCGTCTCGTGGGACGGCGGGATTTCCGCTCCCGCCGTGAAGGCAACCACGCTCGGCGAGGCACCTGGTCGCGCCCGACGGCGGATCCGTACCTCCGACGTTCTTGTGAGCACGGTGCGACCGAACCTGCGCGCATTCGCCCAAGTAGGGCCAGACTTCGACGGCGAAGTGGCCTCAACAGGCTTTGCCGTCGTGCGCGCAAACCGAAACGAAGTGTTGCCGGACTACCTGTGGCTCGTTATCCGGTCAGAGGCATTCGTGCAAGAGATGGTGAGCCGCTGCACCGGATCCAACTACCCCGCCGTCAGGGGAGACGATGTGGCCGCGTTCGAGTTTGACCTCCCACCGACTGCCGTGCAGCAACAGATAGTGGACGGTCTCAATCGCGTCGACCGCCTCCGCGCAAGTTTGAGGGCAGAACTGGCCGCGGCGGACAACGTCGCCTATGCCGTCGTAAACCTGCCCATGAGCACAGTAGAGGCGTGACATGACGTTCAGCGAGGCGAACACGGTTCAGAAATGGCTGGTGGAACGGCTGGTCGAACTCGGTTGGGAGTACGTGCCGGGGGAGAAACTCGCGCGGGAACGCACGGATGTGCTTGTGGAGGACACCCTGATCGAGCGGTTGGAGATCCTGAACGACCGTTTGCATGGGTTCCCGGAACGTGTGGATGAGGTGCTGCCGGAGATCCGAGCCAGGGTGTTGGCGGGGGCGACGGATGGGTTGGTGCCTGCGAATGAGTCGATGACGACCTTGTTGCGTGGTGATCACACGGTCAAGTACGTCGGCTTGGACGACTACGTGCCCCTGCGCCTGATCGATTTTGAGAGTCTGGGTGAGAACGATTTTGTGGTGTCGGATGAGGTGACGTTCGGGCCGCCCGGTAAGGAACGTCGCTACGACATTGTGTTGTGGGTCAACGGGATTCCGCTTGTGGTGGTGGAGACGAAAACGCCGGTGAACTCGTCGGTGTCGTGGTTGAACGGGGCACGTGACATTGCGAACGTGTACGCGGTCGAAGGACCGACGTTTTTCGTCCCGAATGTGTTGGTTGCGGCCACGGATGGGAAGGAGTTCCATTACGGGGCGGCAGGGCAGCCGGGCGAGCATTGGCTGATGTGGGGATCCACGCAAGACCCGTACTACTTAGATGGGACACCGCGGGTCAGACGCTCCGTGGAACTTCTCCTCACCCCCGCGCGTGTGCTCAGCATCCTGCGGGACTTCACCCTGTTTGAGGCGACCCCGGATGGTGGGAAGCGGAAACTCATCCCCAGGTATCCCCAAGTGGAGGCTGCGGAGGCGATCCACAAGCGTGTCCTTGACGGCGGCCAGAAGGGCCTCATCTGGCATTACCAGGGCACGGGCAAGACCCTGCTCATGGGGTTCGCTGCGCTCATGCTCCTCAACGACGACGCCGTGGGCGGGCCAACGATTCTGGTTGTGTTGGACCGTCTCGATTTGGTGGAACAGGTCGAACGGCAGTTCCGCACCGTCGGCCTACCTCGGTTGACGGTTGCGGGCACGAAAGCGGACTTGTCGAAAGCGTTGAAGGACGACAAACGCGGCATCGTGGTCACCACGATTTTCCGGTTCGAGGACGCGGGGGTGTTGAACGAGCGGGACAACATCGTCGTGATGGTGGACGAGGCGCACCGCACCCAAGAAGGCCAGCTCGGTGACCTGATGCGGGCCGCGTTACCGAACGCCCGGTTCTTCGGGCTGACCGGAACCCCGATCTCGGACAAGGATCGGAACACGTTCAAACTGTTCGGTGACGAAACCGATCCGGGGTACGTGTTGAACTCGTACAGCATGGAACGGTCGATCGTGGATGGGGCGTCCGTGCCTGTGCACGTGGAAACACGGCTTGTGAACTGGCATCTCGACAAGAACGCGTTGGATGAAGCGTTTGACGAGTTCGCCGATGAGGAGGACCTGACCGATGAGGAACGTGACGTGCTCGCAGGGCGGGCAGCGCACGTGAAAACGCTCCTGCTGAACCCGGACCGTGTCACCGCTGTTTGCGGCGACATTCTCGACCATTTTGAGAAGAAAATCGCCCCGCTCGGCATGAAAGGCCAAGTCGTCGCGTACGACCGTGAACTCGTGGTCATGTACGAGACGGAACTGAACCGGCTCATCACCGAACGCGGACTGTCGTACACGACCGCTGTGGTGATGACCGCGGGCGGGAAAGACGACCCGACCGACTGGGCGAAGTATGAGCTGACGCGTCAGCAGGAAGCCGACATTAAAGCCCGGTTCAACAAACCCGACACGGGCCCGACGTTGCTGATTGTGACCGCGAAACTGCTCACGGGGTTCGACGCCCCGATTGAGCAGGTCATGTATTTGGACAAGCCGTTACGGCGGCACACCCTCTTCCAAGCGATCACGCGCACGAACAGGCGGTACACGAACCCGGTCACCGGGCAGGAGAAACGCAACGGCCTGATCGTGGACTACATCGGTGTGGGCAACCAGATCGCGCAAGCGTTGAAGGCCGCCGACCCGGAAGCCGGCGGGAAACGACCCGTGGACGTAGACACGCTCGCAGCCGAGTTCACCACCAAAATCGACGCGTGCCTCGCCCGGTTCGCTGGGATCAACCGAGACGACCACACCTACGAAGCGCTATCCGCCGCACTCGAACGAGTGAAGACGAGCGAGGATCGGGACGCGTACGCACGCGAGTTCACCGGTGTGCAAACCCTGTGGGAGTTCCTAGCCCCACACGACGCGCTCACCCCATACGAGGACGACTACAAATGGCTCGCCCAAATCTATGAAGCGTCCCGCCCCTCCAAAGTGTCCGACGCGCTCCTATGGCACCGGCTCGGCGCGAAAACCCTCGCGCTCGTGCACGGGCACATCACAGACGTGGCCGTCACCGGTACCGGCCTTGAAGAAGTGATCGTCGACCCGGACAGCATCGACGCGCTCCGCAAACTCGCCGCACAGGGCGAACTTGACCTTGACCCGGACCGGGACTACGCCCAAACCCCGATCACGTTGGACGAAGTGCTCGACACGATCGACGCCCGCATCCGACGCCGGTTGGACGCGACCGGCGGGCACACTGTGTACGCCACCCTCGCTGAACAGATCGAGAAACTACGCCAGCAAGCAATCCAATCCGCCACCGACAGTATCGAGTTCCTGAAAAAAGCCCTCGAAGTCGCAAAAACCGCAGTCAAAGCCGAACGGCTTGAAGTCGACGGCAAACTTGACCAGGCCGCGCACCTGCTGGACCCGAACATTGGGGCGCTCACCCAAATCGTGAACGAATACAAACCCGCCAGCACCCCTGTCGTCGTCGACGACGTGGTTCGTGACATTGACACGATCGTGAAACAAGTCTCGTATTCCGGTTGGGCCGAGAACCAGTCCGGGGACCGGACCGTCCGCAAAGAACTCCGCACGGTCCTAGCCAAATACTCCCTGCCGCTGACCGGCGACCTGTTCGACCACGCCTACGCATACGTCAGAGAGAACTACTAATCGTGGCGGATACGCAGGATGATGCGGCATCCCCGATGAGCGAGGAGCGGTTCACCGCAGACGAACTTCACCACGAGGAACTGACCTTCCCTGATGGCATTCGTGTTGTGATGGACACGCCGAAGGCATTGCAGCACCTCTACCCGATCCCCAAACTGGGGGCCGTGTCTATCCCGTTGTACCGTGGGCAGTTCGACGTGGACGGCGAGACATTTCAAGGGGTCGCCTCACTATCGCTGGATCCGCACGTTGAACTGGAGTTTGGCGGCAAACGACCGTTCACGGGCGCCGAACTGGCGGACGGTTTCCGCGTACGAGCGGAACCGCGTGCATGGATCAACAGGGAATCCGTGACCTTGGCAGACGCCACCAAGGTCCCGATCCCACCCAAGACGGACCGGGCAGACATGACCACCCGGCTCCCCCGACAGAAGGGGAGGGTTGTGCGCGGCCCGCTGCCGGTCGAACTTGGACGCGACGAACCCGTCGACCGGGTGACGTTCTTCGTCCTGAACGGGTGGCGCGCGGCAATGGATGGGTTCCTCGTCCATTGCGGCACCCACCAGTGGAGGGGTGGCCTACGGTTCGACGCAGGCGACTGGGAGTTCACGTTCACGATGCGGCCAGATGCCGCTCCCGACGATGTGCTTAAACGCCTTCGACGTAAAGGGGAACGCACGGTCACTTACGTGGGCATGATCAGGCGCACGGACCGACAACGGTTCCTCCCTTCGGAGTCGGGCACGGCTCTAGAGGTTCTAGAGGTTGCTCTTGCTTTCGCGCTCGGACGGACCACGGCATGCGTTCTTCCAGTCGGCTGGGTTGGGGACGACGCCACGTGGACTCGTTGGCACGTGGGCCGGTGGGTTGAGCGGGTTGGTGGCCGGCAGCAGTCCTGGCTGGATGAGCTGCACACCGGCCAGCAGCTCAGAGAACTTGTCGGCCGCCTGCTGACGATCCGTGGGGACGCGCTCAGATGGGACGTGTTCGAGCACGCTCTGGGCTACTACCTCACGGCGCAGGACACAACCCCGCAGATGCAGTGCAACTTGGCGGTGCCTGCTCTCACGTTCATGTCGGAAGCAGCCTTGGTTGCCGCGTATCCGGTCGGGGACCCCAATCGGATGAGCAAGGGCAAATGGAACGACTTGGGCACCCAAGTGCAGATCCGGGAACTGTTGACCGCCATGTCTGTGGACATGAGCGTGCCCGCCCATTTCGCTGACTTGGATCAAGCGCGGATAGCGGAGGATGCTGACTTGGCCGCGGCGTACGCATCCAACCCTGGGGGAAAACCGCCTCCCGATCCGGCTGATGCTTTGTCGTTGCTGGTGAAGATGCGCAACGACGTGGCCCATCCGAAGCGTGATCGGGTGCAGCACTATGACTTCAAACAGTGGGTCGAAGCGGGTGACTGCGGGATCGACTTCCTTCTGCTCGCCCTCCTTCATTGGGTCGGATACGAAGGCCCCTACATATCCCCGACGGCCCTGTACGGGGGTGGCGGATCGTCAGTGACCGTGCCGTGGGTGCCGCCTCCCACAGCTCCGTAAGCGACAGGAATGTTGCGCGTCCTAAATCTAGGACGCTATGGTCGACTTTGCGTGCCAGCGCGCGTACGGCCAACAGCAGCGGGGAGTTCGACCAGGATGCTCGGATACGACACACCGGACGAAGCGGCCCCTGACGGCGGGCATGTTCACGAAGTGTTCACCGTCGGCAACCGCGACACCGGCGAAATCATCCGCTGGGAACAATGCCGCACCTGCCCCCAACCGCAGCCGACAACCACATGGACCGACGACCACGGCTACCGGCACATCCTCGCGGAAGGAACCCACGTTCTCATCCCTGTTGGTGCACCCCTGAACTACTGGTGGGCCGAGCACGCTTGGGACAACACCGACCACACGATCACGTACGCGCCCGTCCTGTTCGACCAGCCCCGCCCAACCGACCAGCCGTACGCGCTCAACTGGGAAGAACGAGACGAATGGCTCACCCACCTCACCGGCCACGAAACCGAACCGGACATGACCGAAGACGAATGGCTCGACACGCTCCAACCCCTCGACCCCGACCACGACGAGGACGAGGACGAGGACGGCCCGGACGCCTCCGACGACGACTGGGGGGACGAGGCTGACGCGTAGCGAGGGGCGTTCCCGGCACCCATGAAGGCACCGCGAGAACACCTGAACTGTTTTGTCGGTCCTTGCCGTAGCGTGAACGTTGCCAGCCCAAGCGTGGTTAGGGACACCACATGAACGGTTCACCCCACAGGCTGCACGAACCGTGGTTCGCTGCAATAGTTGGCATGTCAGGAGGCGAAGTGGCTTACGTTCCCGTGTTGGATGAGGTGTTGTCGGCGTGGACAACACCCGAACGGTTCGCTACGTTCGCGCACGTCGTGGACAGAGCAACCGTGTCCAACAAGGGCAAGACCCCACACATCGCGTTCGAGACAGTCTGGGTCAGCAACGGGCACCCGTTCGACTATCTGAAAGCATCCGCGGTTCTTGACGCGGACCGTCGCACAGTCGGCGAAGTGGAGATCCTGCGGTTGAACGACGACGAGGGCGCTTGGCAGATCGTCGCGTTACCAACCGAACATGAGGGCGTGTTCCACCTAGCTGGTGGCATCCCGACCACACACCCGCGGTGGCAGAAACTGGTCCGCTGGGTTGAACGTGCCCGCGACCTGTCCCGATGCTTCCTGAACCATCGCGACTTCCGAGCGATAGGGGAACAGCTCCAAGAGTTCGGAGAAGTCGAAGTCGTACACGTCACCGGACGTTCGAACGTGGACCAGTCGTCCTACTTCCGCGGTTTCCCAACCGTGTCCGGCGCGCTGCGGCCCACCCCAGAGGACCTGATTGGCGAGTTTGAACGCAACAGCGCATACGTGCGTTCGTGGACGCTACGACTAGAAGGGGAACTGCACTTCCATTTGCGTCGTGTTGCTGGTGCGACGTTCTACTCTGGCCGGTTCCGGCTGTTCACCGACCAGGTGCTTGACCCGCTCGCGGCCGCGGCAGCGGACCGGCGTGCCCTGCTTACCGGTAGGCAACGGAAACGGGCGGTGCCGGTCGTGCCGTTAACGATCATGCTGGACACGGATGTGTTCAACACGCGTGAAGACACTGGCATGCTGGTCGAACTCGCCCAGTCAATGACGGACATGAGCATGGCCGTGTTCCACCGCAACCCGTACCTGCATTTCGTGCTCACCGACGAGAACGACGGGTCGAACTTCGACGTGATGGTCACCGTCCCAAACGCGGTGGACGTGTACCCCGGTTTCCGTGCCTCACCAGCGTCATTGGCGCGGGTGACCGGACGTATCGCGGAAGCGTTCGGAGCGGAACGAATCAAGCAGGCTGACCCGCGCCCCAAGGTGTCCCTTGATGAACTGGTGGGCGTCTGACATGGCGCGCAAGACGAAGCCTGTGTTCAACGCTGAGCAACTGTTGGACGAGTTCAAGGTGTATGACCAGGCCGTCGATGTTGTGTCCAGCTACCACTGGCTGTTCACCGAAGTGGAAGGGCTGGCCGAAACGGTCACGCACTTCGAACGGTATCCGCGCGTCCCAGTAGACGGGAAAACTGTCACACCCGATTTCACGGTCCTGTTCAACGACAGCACAGGCATGGTCGGGGAGGTTGCCCGAATCTCCCTGCGTGACGAGTCCGTGAACAGCTTGTGCAGCCAGTTGCACGGCTACTCAGAACTGGATCGTCTACCCGGACCTCCCACCAGGAAAGGCCCACAACCGTACGCCCCCGTAGCCCTCGTTGATGTGCTGTTCCTCACCCAGCAACTCACCGTGAAGGACGCGGTACGGCGCATCCTCGACGAACGCTTCGACGACCCCAACCACCCGTACAAACCGGGCCGGCTACCTGTTGTTGTGTCGTTCGCCCAGAACGGCGACCAGTACGTGTTCATGCTCTGGCCCGCCCGGAACGGCACAATCAACAAGGGCAATCGGGCTGTCGCGTACGGCGACATTGACCCGTTCTCGTGCCGCCCAGACCAGTTCGACCGCAACAAAGTCCAATACGGGTTCATGGCCGACCCGGTACCCGCCCTGTACATGGCAACCCGCCTGTGGACCCGAGTGCTGCCCAGCGCGTTCTGGGGCAGCGAAGTGACTGTCCCCCTCGACAAGCTCGTAACCGCGGTACGCAACCAGCATGAGGGGCACGGAACAACCAGCGAGGTTCGCCGCGGCATGCAAGTTCTCGTGGCCGCCGACTTGGCGAAGGAAACGATCCCGGACAAGGAATGGGTCGTGAACCGGCAAAGTCTGCGCCGCACAAACAAGGACGTTGCCGCCGCCATCGCCGAACGTGTCCGCAAAGCCGCCACTAAACCCCCTCCTGCGGGCCGCCGATCACGGAAAACCACACCCGGCGACGGACAAGAAACCCTCTTCTAACGTCGCGCCACTGCGGGGGGTCCGGCAGCTCCGTCAACCTGTCTCGCCAGGTCACCGGAGACCCCGCCGTTGGCACCCCCGAGGATTGTCAGACCTCGCCTGTACGTTGCCCAGCAGGAGTACCACTGGGAAAGGGTGGCAGACATGGCGATGAGTGCCAGCGAGTACAACCGGCGTGTGCGGGAAGCTGCACGCAAAGCACAACGTGAAATCCAGCGTGAGGTGGACCGGGTCAACCGAGCCAACAAGAAGGCAGTGGACGACTACAACCGGAAGGTAACCCAGCACAACCAGCGCGAGATTGACCGTGTGAACAGAGAGAACAAGAAAGCCGTGGACGACTACAACCGAAAGGTAGCCCAGCACAATCGAGAGGCCGATCGTCACAACAAGAAGGTCGTTGACGAAATCAACCGCCGCCTCGCCGCCACCCCTGCGACCCGGACGGTCACGTACCAGCCTGCTGAACGTCAGCTTGTGGAACGCGTCCACGGCGCCATCGACTTCGATGACGGGCGCGAGTACGACGTGTTCCTCAGCTACGCCCGTATCGACGGGGAAGAAACCGCCAAGCAGCTCGCCGCCGCGCTGGAGGCACGTGGAGTCAACGTGTGGTTCGACGCGGTAGCGATTCAGCCCGGCAAGTCCCAAGCCCTGCAAATGGACTCGGGTCTCCGCAAAGCACGTGCTGGCATTGCCGTCCTCACGGCCGCCTACCTGGCCGGCCGGTTCTGGACCCAGCGCGAACTGGGAGCACTCCTGAACAAGCCCGCCCTCATCCCCGTGCTCCACGAAGTTACCTTCGATGACGTGAAGGAGTACTCCGGCATCCTTCCCGATCTGGCAGGATTCACGACCGCAAGCGACGACATCGACACCATCGCCGACAAAATCGCACCCGCCGTGGCCTTGGAGCCCACACCATCGGAGTGACTGCCATTAGGTTCGGCTGCGACACCGACGCGAGAATGGGAACGACAACTGGATGAGAACTTGCAGCTAGCAGCAGCACCAATCAGGCCTGTCACGGTAGGGCGAGTGGACCGTGGCAGGCCTGATGTCACAATGGTGCGATGGACCTCACCGACGAAGCCCGGATCATGGAAGTGCTCGACGCAAAGGCCGTCGAACTGCGCCAGCAGCTTGGCGAGCTGACCCGGCCGGTTGAGGACGGCGCCACCATCGGCTTCGGCAAGCGCATCGGTGATGGCACCACCCAGGCGATCCAGCAGTTGACCGATGCCTCGTCAGCGCAGGACCTTGCCTCACTACTCGAGCAGGTGGTGCGTGCGCGGGCCAAGGTCGACTACGGCAGTTGCGACGTGTGCGCCGAACCGATTCCTGCGGCCCGGCTGCAGTTCCGGCCGTGGTCGATCGAATGCGTCGAACACGCCTGACCACTGGGTGGGGTGCGGTTAGCCCAGGCAGCCGGCGGGCCTATAATCCGACCTTGCAAGCAATTTGAGAGGAATCCCCATGCGCCGAATCCTGGCCGCTGGCCTGCTGGCCGTGCTGTCCCTGACCGCCTGCGGCGGGGGCGGATCAGCCACCGACGGGGCGAGCCCCGACCCAACCAGCGCTGTAACCGACCTCAGCTATGACGTGTCGCACATCGAGAAGAACGAAGAGATCGCAGCAATGCTGCCTGCCGCCGTCGCCGACCGGGGCACCCTGGTCATGGGCGCGGCCATCGACTACGCACCGGCTGAGTTCCGTGCCGAGGACCTGCAGACCGCCATCGGCTACGACGTCGACCTGGGCAAGGCACTGGGCAAGGTGCTGGGGCTGGAGACCGAGGTCAGCGCAGCCGAGTTCGCGTCGCTGCTGCCGGGCATCGGTTCCAAGTACGACATCGGACTGTCGTCGTTCACCGTGACCGAAGAGCGCATGGCGAACTACAACATGATCAGCTACATCACCGTCGGCTCGTCGTTCGCGGTGCAGACCGGCAACCCCCAGGGCTTCGACCCGGCAGACATCTGCGGCCAGTCGATTGCCGTGCAGACCGGTACCTGGCAGGAAGAGGACCTGGCTGCGAAGTCCGACCAGTGCGTGGCCGACGGCCAGGAAGCCATCGATGTGCTGAGCTATGGCGCGCAGTCGGATGTCACCACCAACCTGATCGGTGGCAAGGTCATCGCCTTCTACGCCGATTCCACCGTGTCTGACTACTCAGCCGCGCTGACCAACGACCAGGTCGAGGTCATCGGTGACGTGCTGGATGCCGCCCCGCAGGGGATCGTGGTAGCCCAGGATGATGCCGAACTGACCGCTGCCATCCAGGAGGCCCTGCAGTACCTGATGGACGAGGGCATCTGGGTCGAGATCCTCGACAGCTGGGGTGTCGACTCCACTGCCGCGCTGGCGACGGCCGAATTGAACCCGGCGGTCTGACCTCTCCATGCCTGCGCCCACACCTGACCTGATCCAGGCAAGGCCGGTGCCCAGACCCGCAGTGTGGGTCTGGGCCGGCGTGGTCATCGTCCTCAGCCTTGGGCTGCTCGACTCACTGATCAGCAACCCGAGGTTCCGCTGGGACGTCGTCGTCCAGTACCTGGTCGACCCACAAGTGATCAAGGGTGTGGGATGGACGCTGGTCCTCACCGTCGGGGCGATGCTGATCGGCATCACCCTGGCGGTGACCATGGCCATCATGCGGATGGGCACCAATCCCATCCTGCGCGGGGTTGCGGTCGCCTATATCTGGTTCTTCCGCGGTACCCCCGTCTATACCCAGTTGGTCTTCTGGGGCCTGTTCACGGTGTTGTACCCAACGCTCACCCTGGGTGTGCCATTCGGGCCCGAACTGCTCACCTTCTCGACCATGGAGATCCTGAGGGGCAATGACGCGCTGATCGCGGCACTGCTCGGCCTGGGGCTGAACGAGGGCGCCTATCTGTCAGAGATCGTGCGGGCGGGCCTGAACTCGGTCGACAAGGGCCAGTGGGAGGCGGCCACCGCGCTTGGCATGAAGCGTGGCACGGTGCTCCGGCGCATCATCATCCCGCAGGCGATGCGGGTGATCGTACCGCCGACCGGCAACGAGACGATTTCGATGCTCAAGACCACTTCGCTGGTGTTGGCGGTGCCGTTCATGCTTGAACTCACCTTCATCACCAACGCAATCGGCAACCGCAGCTTCCTGCCGGTGCCGCTGCTCATCGTGGCCGCGACCTGGTACCTGCTGATCACCTCGATCCTGATGTTCGGCCAGCGCTACCTGGAGGCCTATTACGGGCGCGGATTCGACTCCGACCAGGCCAAGGGACGTCGGGTGCGCGGCATGTCGCGTCGCCAGCAGGCGATCCTGGCCGGTGGCACCGTCGCCGAAGAGACCAACCTGGACGTGACACCATGAGCCAACCTGCCAACAACGCTCCACCGATGGTCGATGTGCAGGGTGTGCACAAGTTTTTCGATGACCTGCACGTGCTGCGAGGTATCGATCTGGTGGTGCCGCGCGGCGAGGTCTGTGTGGTGCTCGGGCCCAGTGGCTCGGGCAAGTCGACCCTGATCCGCTGCATCAACGAGATGGAACAGATCAGTGCCGGGCGGTTGTACGTGGACGGCGAGTTGATGGGCTTGCGTGAGGTCGTGCGGAACGGCCGCACCGTCCTGCACCGGTTGCCCGATGAGGAGATCTCGCGGCAGCGCTCACGCATCGGGATGGTCTTCCAGCGGTTCAACCTGTTTCCGCACATGACGGCCCTGGGCAATGTGATGGAGGCTCCCCGGCAGGTCAAGGGGCTGTCCAGGCAGGAGGCTGAACAGGTTGCCCGTACCCAGCTTGATCGGGTGGGGCTGACCGACCGGGCCACCCACTACCCCTCGCAGCTTTCCGGTGGCCAGCAGCAGCGGGTCGCGATAGCGCGCGCCCTGGCGATGGATCCCGAACTGATGCTCTTCGATGAGCCGACCTCGGCGCTGGATCCGGAACTGGTTGGCGAGGTACTTGGTGTGATGCGTCAACTCGCGGCATCCGGCATGACGATGATCGTGGTCACCCACGAGGTCGGCTTCGCGCGCGAGGTCGCCGATCAGGTTGTCTTCATGGATGAGGGCCTGATCGTCGAACGTGGGCCGGCAGCACAGGTGATCGACAGTCCGCGCGAGGATCGCACCAGGGACTTCTTCGGCAAGGTGCTCTGAACCAATACCACTTCAACATGCGAACTGGGGGTCGGCCTGCTTTGGCCGACCCCCAGCTTTGCTCTTGTCAATCTGACGGCTCGGCCGCCTTCCCGTGTCCTAGCCCTGGGGGCGGGACTGCGGTTGACCGATCTTGTCCTTGAGGAAGTCCTGAGCAGCATCTACCTTCTCGGCGTGTGCTCCACCGGTTTTCTCGTCGATGAGGTCACCCACCTTGTCGATGGCCTGCTCTACCTTGTCCTCATGTTGGTCAGCGGCGGCCTTGAGGTCGTCTAAGAGCCCCATCAGGACCTCCCTTCTCTCGACGGCGCGTCGACAGGACGTCAGACGCTCAGTCAAATCTAGGCCCATTTGCCGTCAGGGACAACACCATGTGCGGTACCTGTTCTTCAGGCATACGCTGAATCCATGAAGCACCGTCAGATCGATTCCCCCGTTGGTCCGCTCACGCTCGTGGTGAACGACCATGGTGTGCTGAGCGGTCTGTACTTCGCCGACCAGACCAACCGGCCCAGCGACGCAGCGCTGGGTGAACTGGACGAGGCAGTGGCCGCTGATGCGGTCCACCAACTGGGGGAGTACTTCGCCGGTCAACGCAGCACGTTCGACCTGCAGATTTCGCTGCATGGCACCGAATTCCAGGTAGAGGTATGGGAGGCGCTCCGCAACGTCCCGTTTGGTCAATCAGTCAGTTATAGCGCCCTGGCTGCCCTGCTCGGTCACCCGCACGCTTCGCGGGCGGTCGGGGCGGCCGTGGGACGCAACCCGATCACCATCATCGTTCCGTGCCATCGTGTGGTGGGCAGCAGGGGTGCTTTGACTGGTTACTCCGGCGGGATCGACCGCAAGCGCTGGCTGCTCGACCACGAGGCAGCAGTCGCCCGCGAGAAGTGGTCGGGATCAGGGGAGGCCGACCAGGCGTCCTAGTGCGGCGGCAGCCGCGCCGATGATCACCACCAGCAGGAAGGGCGCCCGCAGCCACAAGGCGATGCCGGCTGCCAGCAGCGCCAGCACACGTGAATCCAGTGCCAGGCCCTGGCCGGAGGCGAATGCATTATTGGCCACCAACGCAGCCAGCAGACCGATCGTCATCGCGCGGCTGAGGCGGCTGAAGCCGTCGGATTCCAGCCACGACTTCGGCAGCAGGTAACCAACCAGTTTGGTCGCGAAGGCGATCAGGCTGGCCAGCAGGATCCAGGCCCACAGGCTCATAGGGCAGCCTCCTTGGTGCTTCGCTTGCGGATATGCAGCAGCACCGCGACCAGCCCGGCGAGCAGCAGCGGAATGCCCGGTGGCGCCAACGGCACTGCCACGACCGTCACCAGCGCACAGACCACGGCCAGGGCGGCCGCGTCCCGGTTGCGCAGCCTGGGCCACAGCAGGCCGAGGAAGGCGGCCACGGCAGCACCGTCCAGCCCCCATGCCCGCGGGTCACCCATGGCGTCCCCGGCCCAGGCACCCAGGAAGGTGAACAGGTTCCACAGCACCCACACGCCCAGCCCGGCGGTCCAGAAGCCGCGACGCTGCTCGAGGGGGCCTTCGGCCGCCATCGTCGTCGCGAATGATTCATCGATGGACAGGTGCGCCATCAGGGCCTTCAGGGGGCCGCGAGGGCTGATTGTTGCGTTCAGTTGCGCCCCGTAGATGGCATTGCGGATTCCCAGCAGGGTGGCTGCAGTCAACGCGGCCGCCCCGCCGCCACCGAGGGTGCCGATGAAGGCGAACTGCGAGCCCCCAGTGAACATGATCGCGCTCAGTGCCTGGGTTTGCAGCCGGTCAAGTCCAGCAGCCACCGACAGTGCACCGAACGAGATCCCGTACAGACCGGTCGCAATGGAGACCGAGAGGCCCATCCGAACCGCAGGGCTGCGCCACCAGTTCTTCAACGCTCAGCGGGCGACGCTGTCGCTGCCGGGCTGCACCGAGGCCTCGCCAACCATCCCGGGACCATGGGCAGCCTGCTCCGGCGCAGCGGGCAGCGGGTCGGAACCGCTATCGGTGCGACGGCGCCACATGATGAACCCGATCAGACCTGCCACCACAAGGACGGTGCCGCCTACTGCCAGCGTGGGTGAGAACCGGTAGAGCGCCGTCCACAATTCAAAGCCGACGAACCCGACGGTGCCGTACAGCAGTGCCCACAGCATTGATCCGACGATCAGGCCGGGGATGAACCGGCGCCAGGGCATCTTGAGCCCGCCAGCAGCCAGCAGGACTGCGGACTGGAGCCCGACGGTCAGGAAGGACAGTGACACCACCGGGGCACCATAGCGGGCAACCAGTTGGGTAGCGCGTTGGTAGCCTGGCCCCTGCATCCTGGCTGCGAAGCGCGTGCGGGCTGCTCCGGCGACCAGTCCCCGGCCGATCGCGTAGGTGGCGGTGGCTCGCGGGGACACGATGCAGAACAGGGCCACGAAGACGATCCACTTCGGGGCGTCCCACGTCATCGGGTTGAAATTCACGTGCACTCCTTCGAATCGACTCGTTCACAATAGCTCTTGGCGCCCCATGCCCCAGCCTCGTTCCGCCGCCGGTGCCAGTGAGACCCCGCGGCAGGCCATGACCCGGCAAGCCTAGGCTTGGCGGTCATGGGCGAGGTGCTGTCGGGCTTCTTCACGATCTGGTTCGTCATCGGACTGGGTTGGCTGATGGCACACCTCAAGGTCTTCGACGGCACCGCCCAGCAGGTGCTCAGCAGGGTCTCGTTCTTCGTGGGTTTGCCAGCACTGCTGTTCAATTCACTGCGGGTCGCTGATCTCGAGCGCATCTTTTCCCGCAATGTTCCGGTCTCACTCGCTGCGATCTTCGTAACGCTCGGCCTGTACCTGCTGATCTCGATGATCCTGTGGCGGCGCAGCACGGGTCACAAGGTGATCGGTGGTTTCGGCTCGTGCTACGTCAACGCCAACAACATGGGTCTGCCGATCGCTGCATATGTGCTGCACGACACCAGTTGGGTGGCCCCAATCCTGCTCATCCAGGTGGTATTCCTGCAGCCGGTCGGCCTGAGTATCCTGGACGCGCTGCGGGCCCGGAAGGACGGTGAGGCCACCAGTTGGCTGGCCAACCTCACCCTGCCATTGCGCAACCCGATGACGCTCGGGGTGCTGGCAGGGCTGGTCGTGAACCTCGCTGGCTGGCAGTTGCCCGGGCTGTTCACTGACACCGTCGGTCTGGTGGGCGGCATCTCGGTGCCGGCCATGCTGATGGCCTTCGGTATCTCGTTGCGGTTCGGGCCGCTGCCCGGTCAGGGCAATGTCGCCGAGACAGTGACCATCAGCGTCCTCAAGATCATCATCCAGCCGCTGGTGGCGCTCGGGTTAGCCCTGGTGGTGGGGCTGGACCACACCGCCACGCTGGCCGTCACTGTCATGGCGGGGCTGCCGACTGCCCAGAACGTCTTCATCTTCGCCATGCGTGGTGGTCAATCGGTGCAGCTGGCCCGAGATGTGGTCTTCATCACTTCCTTCGCCTCCATCCCGGCGGTGACCGCCTTCGCCGCGTTGGTGAACGCGATCATGTAGTGGGCACTGCCAGATGACTGGGGTCAGATCGTTTCCGTACTCCCGTTAGGCTGGCCGGTGGCATGAATGAGGCAGCTTCCAGTATTTCGCCGCGTATCGAGTTCGATGCGGGGCTCCCGATCAGCGCGCACGTCGAACAGATTGCGGCGCTGGTCCGCGACCACCAGGTGGTGGTGGTCGCCGGGGAGACCGGTTCGGGGAAGACGACCCAACTGCCGAAGATCTGCCTGTTGGCTGGACGCGAACGGATCGGCCACACCCAGCCCAGACGGATCGCGGCCCGCAGCGTGGCCGAGCGGATCAGCCAGGAGATGGGCGTCCAGTTGGGTGACCTGGTGGGCTACCAGGTGCGATTCACCCGGCAGGCGGGCCGCCAGACCCGCGTCAAGCTGATGACCGACGGCATCCTGCTGGCCGAGATCACCCGCGACCGAGACCTGCGGCGCTACGACACGATCATCATCGACGAGGCGCACGAGCGCAGCCTCAATATCGACTTCCTGCTCGGTTACCTGCGTCAACTGATCGACCGGCGTCCCGACCTGAAGGTCATCATCACTTCGGCGACCATCGACACCGCCCGCTTCGCTGAGCATTTCGCGGACGCCCCGGTCGTCGAGGTGTCCGGGCGCAGCTACCCGGTGGAGGTGCGCTACCGGCCGCTGGTCGATGCCGACCAACCGGCGTCGGCTGAGCTGGAGCAGGCAGAGGGCATCGTGCTGGCCGTGGATGAGTTGCGCGCCGAGGGCCCGGGCGACATCCTGGTTTTCTGCTCAGGCGAACGCGAGATCCGTGATGCGGCCGAGGCACTTGGTGAGCAGCGCTACCCCGACACCGAGATCCTGCCGCTGCACGCCCGGCTGTCCGCGGCCGAACAGCACCGCATATTCACCTCGCACAGCGGACGCCGGATCATCCTGGCCACCAATATCGCCGAGACGTCATTGACCGTGCCGGGCATCAGGTATGTGGTTGATGCCGGCACCGCCCGGATCTCGCGTTATTCGGCCCGCACAAAAGTGCAGCGGCTCCCGATCGAACCCATCAGCCAGGCCTCGGCCAACCAGCGTTCCGGGCGTTGCGGGCGGGTGGCGCCCGGCATCGCGATCAGGTTGTACTCCGAAGATGACTACCTGACCCGCCCGGAGTTCACCGAACCCGAGATCCTGCGTACCAACCTGGCCTCGGTGATCCTGCAGATGGCCAGGGCGAGGTTGGGTGAAATCACCGGCTTCCCGTTCGTCGAGGCCCCCGATTCTGCCCAGATCGGTGACGGGCTGCGTCTGCTGGAAGAACTAGGGGCGTTGAAATCCCGTTCACCGGTGCGGCTGACCACCGTCGGGCACCAGTTGGCAGAAATGCCGGTCGACCCCCGGCTGGGGCGAATGCTCATCGAGGCAAACCGCCGGGGGAGCCTGCGCGAGGCACTTGTCATCACTTCCTTCCTGGCCATCCAGGACGTCCGCGAGCGACCAGCAGATAACCGGGATGAGGCCGACCGGCTGCACGCGCGGTTCTTTTCAGACCAGGCGCTGGCCAGCGCCCAGGAAACAGTCGCAGCAACTGGTGGGACACCAGCGCGTGGCCGCACCCATGGCCGCCGTGCCCAGCCCCCCAGTGCCCAGCCCGCCGCCCCGGCCCAGCCCCTGCGGCACACTGTGCACACCTCGAAGACGGCTCGGGCCCGTGGGCTGCGCGGTGACCCGGCCAGCGCCAGCCAGCAGGTCGCGACGCAGGCCGACCCGGGTGGCGACATCATGGCGATACTGCGCCTGTGGCGCTACCTGGCCAGCAAACGCCGCGAGCTGTCGGGAAACCAGTTCCGGCGGCTGTGCCGCAATGAGTACCTCAATTTCCTGCGGGTGCGCGAGTGGCAGGACCTGCACACCCAATTGCGCGAGGTCTGCAAGTCGTTAAAGATGCACCGCAACGCCAAACCTGCCGAACCGAGCCAGGTGCTCACCTCGGTGTTGTCGGGGCTGCTCAGCCATGTCGGCCTGCAGTTGCCGCCACCCGAACGCAAGCCGGGCCAGCGGGGCAGGCGTCCGCTGCCGGAGTTCATGGCTGCCCGGGGTGCGCGGTTCGCCATCCAGCCCGGCTCGGCACTGGCCAGGAAACCACCGGAATTGGTGATGGCCGTCGAATTGGTCGAGACCAGCCGCTTGTGGGCACGCATGGTCGCCGCCATCGAACCCGAATGGGTTGAACAGGTCGCCGGCCACCTGCTCAAACGCAACCATTCCGAGCCGCACTGGTCATCCAGTTCGGCATCGGTGGTGGCCTATGAGAAGGTTCTGCTGTTCGGGGTGCCGATCATCGCCGACCGCCGCGTCAACTACGCCAATGTCGACCAGTCCGCAGCCCGGCAGATCTTCATCCGGTCAGGGCTGGTCGAGGGCCAGTGGCATCCCACCGACACCCATGCCAACCACGACTTCCTGCGCCGCAACGCAGAAGTGTTGCGCGAGGCCGACGAGGTCGCTGATCGCACCAGGCGCCGCGGCGTGCTGGTCGACGACCAGGAGGTCTTCGACTTCTACGACATCAGGCTGCCCAGCGATGTCACCTCGGGTGCCACCTTCGATGCCTGGTGGCGTGACCACCCCGACCCTGGCTTCCTGGAATTCGATCTCGACCTGCTGACCGACGCCGACGACGTGGAGGAAGCGCGGGCCGAATTCCCCGACCGCTGGCCGATCGCCGGGCTGAACCTGCCGATCAGCTACGTCTTCGAGCCGGGGGACGGACGCGATGGCGCCACCGTGCGGGTCCCGATGGCCCAGCTCAACCAGTTGGGTCCCGAACCGTTCAGCTGGCAGGTTCCCGGGCTGCGACTGGAGCTGGCCACCGAATTGATCAGGTGTCTGCCCAAGTCGGTGCGCACCAGCTTCGTCCCGGCACCCGACCATGCCCGTGAGGCGTTGGCCTGGCTGCAGCGCAACGAGCCCGACCGGACACGCCGCTTCTGTGACGAACTGGGCAGGGCATTGCTGAAGCTCACCGGCGTGCAGGTTGCCCCGGAGGCCTGGCGTCCTGAACAGGTGCCCACCCACCTGCAGGTTGGTTTCGAGGTCACCAGCCCCGGCAAACCGGCCCGCTACAGCCGTGACCTGGCCTCCCTGCGGCACAACCTGTCAGCCCAGGTCAGCCGGACGATCACCCGGGCCGCGCCGAAGATCGAGGCGTCCACGTCCTGGACTTTCGGAACCCTGCAACCCAGGGTCACCATCAAGCGTGCGGGCATCTCGGCGGTGGGTTATCCCGCACTGAAGGACCAGGGTGATGCTGTCGGGGTGGTTATGGCCGAGACCGCCGAACAGCAGGCCACCAGCCACCGGCTCGGGGTGCGCCGATTGCTGGTGTTGACCAATCCCGATCCCACCCGGTGGACGGTGGCGCACCTGAGCAATGCCGAGAAGCTCGCACTACCCACCAGCCCGTACCCCACCGTGCCCGCGCTGCTGGCCGATGCCCGGCTCAAGGCTGTCGACCAGTGCGCACGCCGGATCACTGACACTGCGCAGGTCCGGGACGAGCAGGCCTACGAGAAACTCTCCCTGGCCGTGCGGCAGGAACAGGCCGACCAGATGCGTCGAGTTGTGCAACTGTCCGCTGAGGTGGCCGACCTGGCCAGGCAGGCGCGGGCCCGGGCAGCGGGCAACCCGGTGGGTGCCGAGGTGCTGGACCAACTGGACAACCTGGTCTTCGAGGGCTTCATAGCCTTCATCAGTGACCCCTGGTTCGACCAGTTGCCGCGCTATGTCCGTGCGATGCTGGCCCGCCTCGAATCAGCGGCCGCCAATCCGGGCAGGGACGCCCAACTGGCCGAGCCGATCGATGAGCTGCTCGACGAGTACTACGAGATGTGCGATGCCCAACCTGAGGGCCGGCTGCCAGATGTGCTCGATGACATCAGCTTCATGATCGAGGAGCTGCGTGTCCAGACGTGGGCGCAACGACTGGGCACCTCGTTGACGGTCTCACCCAAGCGGATCCGCAAGGCGATGGCGGAGGCCCGGGCGGTCCTGGCGACCAGGTGAGGCCGGCCGGGCAGTGGCTCAGTCGGTCAGCACCACAACAGATTCGCCGGGCATGTGCACCCTGCCCTCGGCCACATGCACTTCGCCCCAACTGGCGACCACCTTGCCGCGCGGTTCGGCGAGGTCGACCGGGCGGGCTGCAGGACAGATGATCACCGTCACCGGACCATGCACCATGCGGAACCAGTCGTCCGCGTAATCGGTGCGCACCGGGTGCGCCCGGTCACCGAGTAGCTCGCGGCGCAGGCTGATGAGCCTGCGGTGCCACTCGGCAGCGCGGGCCTGCGGCGGGTGTTCCTTCTCGGTCCAGTCCAGCTTGCTGGCCTCGAAGGTGGCGACCGCCTGCGGGTCGGGCACGTCGGCGTCGGGCCCGTAGATGGCCTGCCAGCCGTGACTGCTGAACTCGGCCAGCCTGCCGCGGGTGACTGCTGCGCCCAGTTCTTCTTCATGGTCGGTGAAAAACAGGAAGGGCCGCTTGGTTCCCCACTCCTGACCCTGGAAGAGCATCGGGGTGAAGGGGGACAACAGCAGGATCGCCTGGCCACCGGCCAGGGTGCCGGCGTGCAGCTTGGCACCGGGACGATCACCCCGGCCACGGTTACCCACCTGGTCATGGTTCTGGGTGAATGTTACGAATTTCCGACGATCCATATCATCAGGTACGGGGGCGCCCCAGTGTTGCTCACGGAAGGTCGACCACGACCCATCGTGCACGAAGACGTGTTCAAGTGCCTGGCGCAGCGTCGCGGCGGACCCGAAATCGACGTAGTAGCCGAAGGTTTCGTCAGTCAGGTACGCATGCAGGGCGTGATGCACGTCGTCAGCCCACTGCGCGTCCATGCCCAACCCGCCCTCGGCACGTGGTCGCACCATCGCCGGCTGGTTCAGGTCTGATTCGGCGATAAGTACGAGCCTGCGGTCCAATTCTGCTGCCAGCGCCTGCACCCGATCTGACAGTTCGGCCAGGATATGGGTTTCTGAATCGTCCATCAGGGCGTGCACCGCATCCAGCCGGAGGGCATCGATGTGGAAGTCGCGTAGCCAGCGCAATGCGTTGTCGCAGATGAAGTCGCGGACGCCACCGGAGTGCTCATCGTCCAGGTTGATCGCATCGCCCCACGGTGTCTGGTGCCGATCGGTGAAGTACGGCGCGAAGACCGGGGCATAGTTGCCGGCTGGACCGAAATGGTTGTAGACCACGTCCAGGCAAACAGCCAACCCCCGGGCGTGGGCTGCGTCCACGAAACGCTGCAGCGCAGCCGGGCCACCGTAGGCTTCGTGCACCGCGAACAGCGAGACCCCGTCGTAGCCCCAGCCGCGCTCGCCGGGGAACGGCACCACCGGCATGAGTTCTACAGTGCGCACACCGAGCCGCACCAGGTGGTCAAGCCGCTCGATGGCGGCATCCAGGGTGCCCTGCGGGGTGAAGGTGCCGATGTGGAGTTCGTACATCACCGAGCCCAGCACCTCGGCACCCTGCCAGTCGTCATCGGTCCACTCGAACGCGCCGGTATCGAATACCCGGGAGGGGCCGTGCACACCGTAGGGCTGTTGCGCGCTGCGGGGGTCCGGCCTTGGCTCGCCGCCATCGATCGACAACAGGTAGTCGGTGCCAACCGGCAATTCGATCAGCCAGTGTTCAGCGCCATCCGGTGCCATCGGCAGGCGCTGGCCATTCACCACCGCCTCAGCCCGCTTGGCATTGGGCGACCACAACCTGACCTTGCACTGCCTGTCAGGCATCGGCATCCTCCTTGCCTGCCTGGCCGGACCCCAGGGCCCGGGTCAGCCAGCCGAGCAGACCGCCTTCACCAGCGTCGTCGGCTTCCCTGGGCCGTGGGGCTGTCGGGGTGGGCCGGTCCAATGCTCCGAGCACCGCACGCATGGTGGTTGTGCCCTCGGTATCACTGACCTCTTCGAGGACTGCGGCCGGGAAACGGTCGAGGAGGCCGGCCAGATCGATCGAGCCGCCATCGTATTCGCGGCCCGTCAGGATGTCTTGCCAGCGTCCCTCGGGCAGCACCACGGTGTGGCCCTCAAAACCGCCGGAGACAGCCATCTGCCGGGCCAACCGGCTGGCCACCACAACCACCTCGGACTCCGTGCCACGCGCAAAACTCACCACATGCCCTGATGATGCCGGCAGCGGACGGTAGGCAGCCCGGGCACCGACGAACACGTCGGGCCGCCGCCGACGCAGCCGCAGGATCGCGCGGGTCAGGTGGAACTTCTCTTCTGCCAGGGTGTGCGGCTCGTGGCTGCCCAGTTTGGTTGCCATGGCCCGCAGTGCCGGAAAATCGGCCGGGCGACGGTTGTCCGGGTCGACCAGGTAGTTCTGTGTGGTCTCACACGACTGGTAGCAGTCGGCTACGCCCAGACAGGTCAGCTGCAGTGCCTTGCGCGCGAGTACTGTCTCGCGCGCGGCCTCTGAGGTGAAGTCGTACCAGTCCGAGAAGGCACCCATCACGTCGGCGTCGGCGTACAACTCAGTGATTGTGTCGAGCAACTGCTGTTCCAGCGCTGCAGCCGGGTGCGTCCACGAGGTCCACAGCTTCTGCTCGCGGGCAGCCTTGATGAGGTACTGGCTGAGTCGCTCCTGCTCAATGGGTCCCTGATCGGTCCATGTCCCGGC
>JBMNPP010000006.1:0-31222 GCA_050943675.1 Brooklawnia sp. | reverse complement strand
CCGATGATCTCAATGTCACGGCATCCGCAGTATTCGCACATGGCGCCATTGTTGCTCACAAGAAAGGGGTTGTGAACCCTTGCGCTTCGCAACCCTTGTCAGTGCTGGTTTGGATTTGAGATGAGGCCCAGCGGTTCGTCGCCCCAGCTGATTCCCGCCCAGCCGCGCTCGGGTGAACCCTCCAGCACGACGACTTCGGTGTTGGCCAGGCGGCGCGTGCCGGCGTCGCTGACATTGGCCGTGCGCATCTGCAGCCAGACCCGCATGGCTGCACCATGAGAAACCAGTGCCGCCATCTGGTGACCGGCGCTGGCGATCCGCATGATCGCCTCGTCGTAGTGTGCCGCGAACTCGACAGCGGTTTCACCACCCGGCAGGCGGTGCGCGGGGTCGGCTGCCCACGCCAGCAGCGCATCAATGTAGCGCTGCCACTGCGAGGACATCTCCAGTTGACCGGCCGGGATCTCACGCAGACCGCGCAACTGGACGACCGGTAGCGCGAGCTGTGCGGCCAAAGGGGTGGCTGTCTGAACTGCCCGGGTGAGGTCTGAGGAGTACACACCCTGGATTGGGTGCTCGCCGAGCTGCGCGGCCAGCGCATCGGCCTGCGCGAGCCCTGTGCCGTTCAGCGGCGCGCCTGGATGGGCGGTGTCGAGCAGCCGACCAGTATTCGAGTCGGTTTGCCCGTGACGGATCATGTACAAGCGCACGGCTTCACCCTAACCCGCCCGCTGCTGGCCAACTATTTGATGGCACCAGCGGTCAGACCGCGGACGAAGTAGCGCTGCAGCAGCAGGAAGACCGCGACCGGCACCACCATCGAGATGAAGGCACCAGCGCTGAGCAGGTACCAGGCCGATCCGCGGCTGCCTGACAGTTGCGAGATATACACCGTCAGTGGGGCCACGCCCGCGCTGCCACCCAGGAAAACCATCGAGACCAGCAGGTCGTTCCAGGTCCACAGGAACTGGAAGATGCCGTAGGACGCGATCGCTGGTGTGGCCAGCGGCAGGATTATCCGCAGGAAGATCTGCACCGGGCTTGCCCCGTCGATGGTGGCCGCCTCGATCAGTGCCGGGGGTTGCTCCCGGATGGAGTTGTACATCATGAACACCGCCAGCGGCAGCCCGAAGATGGTGTGCGAGATCCACACCGTCCAGTAGGTGCCACCGATGCCGACAGCGTTGTACATCTGCATCAACGGCACCAGCGCCACCTGCAGCGGGACGATCTGCAGCGCGAATACGGCCACGAAAATCCAGTCGCGGCCGGGGAAGCGCAGCCAGGCGAAGCCGTAGGCCGCCATCGAGGCGATCGCCAGCGGGAACAGCGTGCTGGGAATGGTGATGACGAACGAGTTGATGAAGTAGTCCAGCATCGAGGCTGAACCGCTGCCGGACAGCGCTCGCTCGTAGTTGTCCAGAGTGAAATTGGGGTTGGCGAAGATCGTCCACCAGCCGCTGCGGGTGATGTCCAGTTGCGGCCGGAAGGAAGTGATCAACAGGCCAAGGGTCGGCACGGTCCATATCGTGGCGATGAGGATCGCCACTACGGTCGCAAGGGGTGAGCCCACGGCTCGTGCTGGGTCCCGGCGCCGGCGCCGTCGCGTGGGGGCGTCCTCGGTCTTTGCCTTTTCGGCGATGCCGATCGGAACTGCTGGGGTACTCATTTCACGACACCTGCCTCAACTGCCGAACGTTGTAGATGATGATCGGCGCGACCAGCACGAACAGCAGCACCGCCAGAGCCGAGCCCAGACCCGGCTGGTTCTGGGTGAAGCTGGCAGAGAAGAAGTCGTTGGCGACCACCGAGGTACCGAAGTTGCCGCCGGTCATGGTGCGAACGATGTCGAAGACCTTCAGGGCGGCGATGGCGATGGTGGTCAACACCATGATCAGTGAGCTGCGGATGCTCGGCAGGGTGATGAACCTGAACAGGGACCAACCACCAGCACCGTCGATCTTTGCTGCCTCAATGATCTCTTCGGGGATCGCCTTGATGGCCGCTGACAGCACCGTCATCGCGAAGCCGGCCTGGATCCAGATCATGACGATGATCAGGAACAGGTTGTTCCATGGTGAGTCGACCAGGAACTGCTGGGTCTCGAACCCCATCGTCTTCAGCACCTGGTTCAGCAGACCGATCTGCGGCGCCACGGTGGGCTTGTATTCGTAGACGAACTTCCAGATCACCGAGGCGCCCACCATCGAGATCGCCATTGGCAGGAAGATGAGGGTCTTGGCCAGGGATTCGATCGGGGTGCGGTCGACGATGATCGCGTACAGCAGGCCGATCGAGATGGCGAGCAACGGGACCAGCAGCACCCAGACGGCGGTGTTGATGATCGAGTTGCGCAGGTCGTCGCGGGTGAAGATGCTGATGTAGTTGGCCATCGAGAATGACCCGACGCCCGAGGTGCCGCGCAGTGATTTCTGGATGGTGAGGATGGTCGGCCAGATCAGCCCGATGGCGACCAGCGCCACGGTGGGGCCGACGAAGAAGATGGCGCGTACCCGATCGCCAAATTTGCCGCGGGCCAGGTTGGCCGCGAAGAGCAGCAGCGCCACGAACCCGATCAGCACCGCGATTGCCAGGAACATCTGGCCGAATTTGTCTGCCATCTTGGGGTGTCCTTCGAAGCAGTGATGACCCGGACGCCGCCTCAATCACTGCAGGCGGCGTCCGGGTTGTGTGTCAGATCAGGCAGGCCAACTGGACTCGACCTGGTCGGTGACCTCCTGCGAGGTCTTGCCCTCGGTGGTCCACTCGACCATGGCCGTCCAGAAGGTGCCGGCGCCAACAGCGCTGGGCATCAGGTCGGAACCATCAAAGCGGAACAGCGCGTTGGGATCCTGCAGCATCTCGACCGACAGCTGGTCGACCTCGTTGGTGAGCAGTTCAACGTCTAGTCCCTTGTTGGCGCTCACAGCACCACCAGCGGTGGTGACGCGGGCGCGCTCATTGGCCCAGTCAGCACTGGACAGGTAGGTCTGGAAGGCCTGCACCTCGGGACGATCATCGAACGCCAGTGCGAAGTCGCCGCCACCGATGACAGGCTTGGCAACGTCCGGATCGACTGCGGGCAGGTAGAAGGCCCACACATCACCCTCGGGGCCGACCTCGGTGCCCTCGGGCCACGAGTTGGCGTAGAAGGATGCCTGGCGGTGCATGAAGCAGGTTCCATCCAGGATCGGCAGACCGGCGTCGACGAACGCGGTGGTCGAGATCGTCCGGGAGTCGCCCAGGCCACCATTGACGTAGTCGTCATTCAGCAGGATCTCGCCAGCGGTGTCGAAGGCCTCGACCACTGCCGGGTCGTTGAACGGGATCTCGTTGGTGACCCACTGGTCGTAGGTTTCGCCGTCTGCGGTGCGCAGCAGGACGTCCTCGATCCAGTCGGTGCCGACCCAGCCGGTGGCTGCGCCATCACCGAAGCCCACACACCATGGCTTGGTCAGGCCGTCATCGTTGTCGCTGGCGATCTGGTCGGTGAGGCTCATCATGTCGTCCCAGGTCTCGGGCACTTCGTAGCCCGCATCAGCGAATGCCGAGGGGGAGTACCAGACCAGTGACTTGACCGATGCGCCCAGTGGGGCGGCGTAGAAGGTGCCGTCGACGGTGCCGTAGGCCTTCCAGTCCTCGCCGAAGTTCTCGTCGACGTTGGCCTCGGTGTCGGCCGGTGCCGCAACTGCCTGGCCGGAATCAACCAGTGTCTGCACCATGCCGGGCTGTGGCACGAAGGCGATATCCGGGGCATTGCCGCCCTGGACGCGCACTGACACCTGCTCTGAGAAGGCCTTGTCACCCTCGTAGTTGATGGTTGCGCCAGTGCATTCCTCGAATCCCTCGAAGCTGGCCACATAGGGATCGGATTCAGGGGCAACGATCGCGGTGTAAACCGTGACTGTGGTGCCGGACAGATCGCCGTAGGCCTCGAAGGTCGAACAGTCGGCCGCGGTCGGGGTCTGGTCGGGGTCGGTGCCCTCACCGTTGCCGTTGCCGCAGGCAGCAAGCCCGAGCATCAATGCCGCCGCACCTGCGACGGCCAGTGGTTTGCGGAGTTTACGTGACATCACATCTCCTCGATGAGTTCAGGACTGGGGGGTTTCCCTGAGTCTGTATCCAACATTTGCCCTTGTTCGGCACGATTACCGGAGAATGAGGGCACGATTCGATAACGTTTCCACCCTAGCTGGTCGCTGCCGGGGGCGTGTAGCGAACTTTCACAAGGGTATTTGCGGCTCGAGGTGGTCGCGACTGATTTGACGCGTCCATTAGTGTATCTGGCCAACCCTGAGTGGGCCCGTGGGCCTGCGGGTTAAAGTTGGCAGGTGGCCACTCAATCCAGGACTTCAGCAAGACTGGACGACCCACTGGTCGCTGAGCTGACCAGGATGTTGCAGGCAGGTTCGGGTGAATTCTTCCATGAGACCTCGCCGCTCACCGGCGAACTGTACGCCCGCATCCCGCTGTCCAACCGTGACGACGTCGAGCGGGCCTTCCGGACCGCCCGCGGCTTCCAGCCCCGTTGGGCAGCAGTTCCGGTTGCCGAACGTTCGGCCTGCCTGTTGCGCCTGCACGACCTGCTGCTCGACCATTGCGAGCCGCTGCTCGACCTGATTTGTGCCGAGTCGGGCAAGGCCCGGATGGACGCCTACATGGAACTGGTGCACCTCGCCCTGACGGCGCGCTATTACGGCCGGCGCGGACCTGCCCTGATGCGTACCAGGCGCAGGCCGGGCGGGGTGCCGCTGCTGACCCGCCTGGATATCAACCGCATCCCTGCCGGTGTGGTGGGGCTGATCACCCCCTGGAATTACCCGCTCACCATGGCACTGGCGGATGGGATCACCGCACTGGTGGCTGGAAACACGATCGTCCACAAGCCCGCCTCGCAGACAATGCTGACTGCCCTGGCCGGGCTGGCCGTGCTGCGAGCTGCCGGGGTGCCAAGTGCGGCCTGGCAGATGGTCGCCGGGCCGGGTTCGACCGTCGGCTCGCAGGTGGCTGAGCAGGCAGACATGATTTGTTTCACCGGATCCACCGAGACGGGCAGGGTGCTTGCCGGGCAGGCTGCTGGCCAATTGAAGTCGATCAGTGCAGAACTGGGTGGCAAGAACCCGGCGCTGGTGCTGGCCGATGCTGATATCGAGGCTGCCGCCCAGGGCCTGGCTCGCGCCGCGTTCAACAATGCCGGCCAGTTGTGCACCCACATCGAGCGCATCCACGTCGACGCCCGGGTGCTCGGCAGTTTCCGGGCGGCCTTCATCGAGGCGGTGGGTGAGCTCAACCTGGCGCCCGGCCTGGACTGGGATTGTGATGTCGGCACCCTGATCAGCGCTGACCAGTTGAACAAGGTGCAGGCCCACCTGGCTGATGCCCGCAGCAAGGGTGCTGTCGTGTTGTACGGGGGACGGGCGCGTCCCGACCTGGCCCCGTGGTGCCATGAACCGACGGTGCTGGAAGGTGTCACGCCTGACGCCGACTGCTACCTCGGTGAAACCTTCGGGCCGCTGGTCAGCCTGTATTCCTTCAGCACCCCCGAAGAGGCGATCGAACAGGCCAACCAAGGTGTGCAGGGCCTGAATGCCTCCATCTGGACTTCCGACCACCGCAGGGCTCGCCAACTCGCGCGCCGGCTGCGGGCGGGCACCGTCAATATCAATGAGGGTTATGCGGCTGCACTGGCCAGTTTGTGGGGCCCGATGGGCGGCATGGGCGAATCAGGAATCGGACGGCGGCAGGGTTCGGAGGGCCTGCTGCGTTTCACCGAGACCCAGACCGTGGCCACCCAGCGGCTGCTGCCGATCGCGCCGTTGCCCGGCATTGATCGGGGCAGGTTCGCCAGGGCCGTAACCGCCGGGCTGCGCATCATGCGCTACACCCGGCGGCCCTGAGCCGGTCGGCTCAGCGGTCCTCGTGCATCAGCTTGACCAGGTCTGTGGCGAGTTCGCTGGTCATGATGTCGTCGACCGGACGGGGCAGCGCGATCCGCCAGTTCGGGTAGGTGTCGACGGTGCCGGGCATGTTGGGCCGTTCCGGCACCATGGCGGCGTCGTCGATGTTGACCACGACCATCACTGAATCGGCGTCCGACAGCAGCCGGTACCTCGCCATCACGGCAGCCTTCACGTCAGCCTCGCTCATCGAACCGACTGGACGATCCGGGTCGATGTGGGCCATCTCGGCCAACTCGCGGCGGGTCCGATCGATCTGGCTCCAGTCAGCGCTCTTGCCGATGCGTTTGAGGTCGGCCACGTCTGAACCGGTCAGCAAACCGGCGACCGAGACCTGGTCGTGGGTCGAACTGGTGCCCACCCCAAGCACCGGGAATTCCGCGATTGGGGTGCGCATCGCCGAGCGGTTGCCGAGCATCCCGATGGAGGCCATGGTCTCGCGCACACCCTCGGCCACGGTGCCCATGTCCTCACCGACGATCCAGGCGTCGGCGCGCATGGCTTCGACCCGCAGGATCGCCAGCATCGCGTCGACCGGGTAGTACACGTAGACCCCGTCTGCGGCGCCGCCGTCGACGGGCACCCAGTACAGGCGCCACAGCTGCATCACGTGGTCCATCCGCAGTGCGCCGGCATTGCGCAGTGCGGCGTGCACCATCTCGATGAAGGGCACGAAATCGGCCTGCTGCATGCCACGTGGGTTGAACGGCGGGAGCCCCCAACGCTGGCCCTCGATGTTGTGTGAATCGGGCGGGGCACCGATCTCGAAGTCGAATTCGAGCAGGTCCTGGAAAGACCAGGCGTCCGCGCTGCCGGCGTCGAAGCCGACGGCCAGGTCAGCGATGACGTCGACGCCGGAGTGGCAGGCGTCCCGGTACTGCACGCTGGCCACCCACTGCGCCCAGATATGGAAACGGATGCGTTCGGCGTGCTCAGCAGCGAATGCCTCGACCCCGGCCGAGGCCGGGCTGCGCAGCTCTTCGGGCCAGCTGTGCCAGTCGGCGTGCTGCTGGTCCTCGGCGATGGTCGACCAGATCGCGAAGCGTTGCAGTTGTGCACCCATCTCGACGCGCCAGGCATCGAACTCGACGTTGGGTTCGTCCTTCATGACTGCCCAGATGCGTTCGAGGGCCTCGATCTTCAACGACCAGATCTTGTCCCGGTCGATCATGCGCTCGTTGTTCAGTGCCCGGCCCTGGGCTTCCAGGTCTGTCAGGTCGACCCGTTCTGCGCCGTAGATCGCGCCGGGCGCAACATGCAGCAGGTTCAGGAACAGCCGGGAGGCCGGTGAATATGGCGATGGCTGCGGGTCGGGCAGCGGGGCGATCGCGTGGACGGGTGAAACCTGCACACAGGTGGCCCCCTGGGTTTCCGCGATCCGGCAGATCAGGCCGAGGTCCCGGAAGTCCCCGATCCCCCAGGACCCACGTGAACGGGTGGCGTACAGCTGGATCTGCCAACCCCAGCCCCGGTCGGGGGTCTTGAGGATTTCCGGCGCAGCGATGACGAAACGTCGCTCACCAGCGCGGGTGTAAAGGATGTGGTAGCCCGGCACGTCAACAACACCGTGGCACTGGAAGTGGAAGCCGTCCTCGAGGATGAGGGTGCCGTACAGCTCGGGATGATGCCGGCCGGGGGTACAGACGATCGGCTGGGTGTGTTCACGTTCGTCGACTGGCGGGAACAGTGGCGCGACACGATCCAGGGTGGCAGTCGGGGTGTCGATCCAGGTGCCGTTGTTGTGTCGGTAACCAAAGGACACCCCGAGTGGTGCCAGCTTCTGGATCAACATTTCCCGGTGGGGATCCCCACCTGCGGTACCGGCATCAATCATCTGCACTGGTGAGCTCACAATTCTCCTGACAGTCCTGAAACTCCGCCCCCGGCAGTGCAGGGGCCTTGTTCATTGTGCCTTCTGGCTGCCCCAAATGATGCCCGTCCCGCCAACCGGGGCCCATTTGTTGCTGTCAATTGCCACTCAACCCAGGTTTCGCAGGGCCTCCCGGCGGCTCAGCGTCGACAGCCGGTCACCGTGTTTGGCGACGAAGGCGCGAACCCAGTCCGGGTCGGATTTGGCGTGCTCGCGCAGTGCCCAGCCGATGGCCTTCCGGATGAAGAAGCTGGTGCCGAACCTGGAGTCGAACAGGTTGGCCTCGATGACCCCACTGAGCAGTCCGGTGTCCAGGTCGGCACCGAACTTCAGCTGGCACAGGATCGCTACCCGACGCAGCCAGGGATCATCGGCCAGCGCCCACTGACGGATCCGGTCGGCCTGCCCTGGTTCACGACGCAGCACATCGCCGACCAGGTGGGTGGCCAGCGGATCGACCAGGTCCCACCAGGCGCCGGTGGTAGCCATCTTCTGGTAGTCATCCATCAGGTCGGGCCCGCTCCAGGCGCGTTTCGCGTCGGCCACCTCGATGGCTGCCAGGCATTCCTCGCGGTGGCCGGCCTCATCCCACAACCTGTTGAATGCCGTCCGCCATTCCTGCCGGGTCAGTTCCGGGGTCGCACGCAGCACGCTGCGGACGATGAGCCGAACAGTCGGATTCGGCACGCCGTGGCAGGGCATGGTCGACTTCAGGTAGGCCTGCTGCTGGATGGCTCGTGCCGGGTTTCCGGACTCCACCAGGCCGGTGCGGATCTCGTTGACAACCCTGTCAACCAAACTCATGGTCGCCTCCAGGCTCGGCGGGGCTCGACCCGCCACCTCTAGGGTAGGGCCGCCTAACATTGGTGCTGGCGATCGAAGGGGAGTGCCGCATGAACAGGTTTGACGCGCTGGCCAGCAGTTGGGACGCCGACCCGGAAAAGGCCGAACGGGCCCGTCGGGTTGCGCGCGCGATCATCGAGCGCACCCAGCCCGGCGGCCACTGGCTCGATTACGGTGCCGGCACCGGTGCGCTGGGGCTTTCGCTGCTGGGCCATGCCGAGCAGTTGACCCTGGCAGACAGTTCGCTGGGCATGCTGGCCACCGCCGGTCAGAAGATCGCTGTCGCGGGCCTGGCTGACCGCGTCCAGACCCTGGAGTTGGACCTGGGCGCCAACGGCACCACCGACCAGCGTTTCGATGGGGCGGTCAGCCTGCTCGTCCTGCACCACATTGATGATGTTGAACGGGCGGTGGCCAGACTCGCGGGCCTGCTGCGGCCCGGTGGCTGGCTGGCGCTGAGCGATCTGGAGGACGAGGACGGCTCCTTCCACGGTGACCACGCACCGCACGCCCACCACCACGGCTTCGACAGGGAACGGGTGGCCGATTGGGTCCGCCGGGCAGGACTGGTCGACGTCGACCTGACCACCCCCTATGCGTTGCACAAGAACGGCCGGGCCTACCCGCTGTTCCTGGTGATGGGTCGGCTCCCCGCAGCCTGAGGCGGTGGTCGGTGCTGCTGCCCTACACTCACGGCATGCCGCTGCTCTTTGTTGACCTCGACAACACGATTTCGGATCGTGTCACCTCGTTTCGGCGGTGGGCCGAGAACTACCTCGCTGAGCGCTACGGCCTGGTCGACCCGGCCATGCTGACCGAGATGGAACGCATCGATGGTGACGGGTTGCGGGACAAGCGCCTGGTCGCCGACGACCTGGCCGAACTGCTCGAACTCGATGCCGACGAGCACGACCAGATCGTGGCAGTCCTTCGGGCCGGAACGCTGGCTGAACTGCGGCCCACCCCGGGCCACAATGAGGCGCTCGACAAGGCCCACCGGGCCGGCTACCTGCCGTTCATCGTGACCAACGGGGTGGTGGCGCAACAGGAGGGCAAGGTCGCCACACTGGGGCTGGCCGGGCACGTGGTGGGCATGGTGGTCAGCGAAGGGGTCGGGGTGCGCAAACCGGACCCAGAGATCTTCCGGATCGCGGCGCGCCGCGCGGGCCACACGCTGGCCGGGGCCTGGATGATCGGCGATTCGGCCGAGGCAGACATCGAGGGTGCGGCAGCAGCCGGGCTCGACTCGGTGTGGCTGCACCGGGGACGCAGCTATCCTGCGGGCCTTGCCCGTCCCACCCTGGTTGCCGACTCATTCATCCAGGCAATCGACCTGGTGTTGAGCCACGACGAGGATTAGGGCACCCAACTGCTGCGCCCGGCCTGCCCGAACCGGTGGGTAACCGGTTGACAACCGCGTAATAGGCTTGCCACATGAGCAGCAACGTGATCACCTGCCGCAATTGCCAGACCAGGAACCGGGTGCCGGCAGTGGCGTCCGGGACCCCGACCTGCGGCAGTTGCAAGCAGCCGCTGGCCTGGATAGCGGCAGCAGATGACACCAACTTCGACCGGGTCGCCGACAGTTCGAAGCAGTTGGTGCTGGTTGACCTGTGGGCGCCCTGGTGCGGGCCCTGCCGACAGGTCACCCCGGTGCTGGAACAGATCGCCAACGACAACGCCGGGAAGCTGAAACTGGTCAAGGTCAACGTCGACAACGCCCCGCACTCAGCCCGCCGTTTCGATGCCCGCTCGATTCCGACACTGGTGCTGCTGCGCAACGGCAAACAGGTCGGACGCCAGATCGGTGCGCAACCGGCGGGCACCCTGCGCAAGTGGGTCGCCAGTCAACTGGGATAAGCCCCTATCCGTTGCTCGCGGGCGTGGCAAAGGTAGAGTGGGTGATTGCCGAGCGCCACAGGGGGTGCGCAAGTGGACACCAGACCACCAGCGGTGGCAGGAGCCTTCTACCCGGCCACCCGGCGAGCTTTGGCCCGGATGGTTGATGGTCTGCTGGACGACGCCCGGCGCACGCGGCCTCACAATCCGCCGCCCAAGGCGCTGGTCAGTCCGCACGCAGGCTATGTCTATTCCGGTGCGACCGCTGCGCTCGGTTACGCCACTGTTGACCCTGATGCCCGCCCGGTCAGCCGGGTGGTGCTGGCTGGCCCCACGCACCGGGTGGCCGTCCAGGGGGTCGCTGTGCCGTCGGTCCAGGCATTCAGCACACCACTCGGGGATGTGCCGGTCGACCAGGCAGCGCTGGGCAGCCTGGCAGGGCTGCCGCAGGTGGTCGTCCGGGACGACGTGCACGCCGATGAGCATGCCCTGGAGGTGCAATTGCCCTTCCTGCAACGGATCCTGACCGGGTTCACCGTGGTGCCGCTGGCCGTGGGTGACCTGCCGCCCACAGAAGTGGCGGAGGTGCTTGATGCGCTGTGGGGCGGCCCTGAAACGTTGGTGATCATCAGCACCGACCTGTCGCATTACCAGGCCTACGACCGGGCCCGCGAGCTGGACGCCGAGACAGTGGAGCGCATCATGCGCGTCGAGGCGTCGGTGGGGGAGCACCGGGCTTGTGGGGTGCGTCCCCTGAACGGCTTCCTGGTCAGCGCTGCCGGGCAGGGGCTGCAGCCGACACTTCTTGACCTGCGCAATTCAGGTGACACAGCCGGCGAGCTGGATCGGGTGGTCGGCTACACCTGCATCGCCTGGCACGAGGAACGCCCGTGAGTCCGGCCGGCCTGCCGACCGACGCCGGCCAGGTGCTGCTGCCGTTGGCCCGGGCAGCCATCGCCGCCAGACTGCGGATGTAAGGCCCGGCCCCAGCGCCGCAACCGGACTGGCTGGACGCCAAGCGTGCCAGTTTCGTCACGCTAGTGCTGGGTGGTGCGCTGCGGGGCTGCATGGGCAGCCTGCGGCCCGAACGAGCCCTGCGTGAGGACATCGCCCGGAATTCGCGCGCGGCCGCCTTCCGCGACCCGCGCTTCAGCGGCCTGCCCGTGGACGAATACGCTGAGGTGAAGATCGAGGTCTCGGTGCTGTCCACACCAGTGCCGATGCAGTTCGTCGACCGCGACGAGGCACTTTCACTGCTGCGTCCCGGTTTCGACGGGGTGATCCTGCGGTCCGGACACAAGCGGGCCACGTTCTTGCCGCAGGTGTGGCAGCAGTTGGGTTCGGCAGAGCAGTTCATGGGTGCCCTGTTGGGCAAGGCAGGGCTACCGGCCGACCGGTGGCATGAAGGTATCCAGCTGGCGAGTTACCAGGTGCAGACCTTTGCAGAACCCGGTGACGACAGCCCGGATGGGCGGGCAGACTAGCCCTTGACAGCGGGCGGAGAGGACAGGATGGCAGTTGTGGGTGATCGGCAGCCCCAGCCGAAGGCCAGGTACTGGCAGCGGCTGGCGGATGGCCGCGTGCAGTGCGATCTGTGCCCACGGGAGTGCCGACTGCGTCCGGGGCAGCGAGGTTTCTGCTTCGTGCGGGCCAACATCGACGACGAACTCGTCCTGACCACCTATGGACGCTCATCCGGCTTCGCTGTCGACCCGATCGAGAAGAAGCCGCTGAACCATTTCCTGCCGGGCACTACCGCGCTGAGCTTCGGCACGGCCGGCTGCAACCTGGCCTGCAAGTTCTGCCAGAACTACGAGATCAGCACGTCGCGCGAGATGGACCGGCTCGCCCAGGAAGCCAGTCCCGGCGATATCGCCCGGCAGGCCAGGCGCAGCGGCTGCTCGGCAGTGGCCTACACCTACAACGACCCAGTCATCTTCGCTGAATACGCCATCGACGTGGCGGCGGCCTGCCGTGAGCTGGGTGTGGCCAATGTGGCCGTCACCGCCGGTTACGTCAACCCTGAGGCCAGGCGCGATTTCTTCGCCGCCATGGACGCGGCCAATATCGACCTGAAAGGTTTCTCGGACAGCTTCTACCGGCAAATGACGGGCGCCCGGCTGGGCCCGATCCTGGAAACCATCAGCTATGTGGTGCACGAAACCGATGTCTGGGTCGAACTCACCACCCTGCTGATCCCCGGGCACAATGACGCGACCAGCGACCTTCGGGCAATGGCAGCCTGGATCTTCGAAGAACTGGGCCCCGATGTGCCACTGCACTTGACCGCCTTCCATCCTGACCACCGGATGCGGCACCTGCCACCAACCCCGATGCGCACCCTTGTCCGGGCGCGCATGATCGCCCAGGATGCCGGGTTGCGCTATGTCTACATCGGCAATGTGTCCGACACCGAGGGCGCAACCACCTGTTGCCCCAATTGCGCCACCCCGCTCATCGTGCGTGACCGTTACCTGATCGAGGCTTACCAACTGGACGCCGAGGGTGGTTGCGCGGTGTGCGGCACCACCATCCCCGGACGGTTCGGCGCCAAGTCAGGCCAGGGCCGGGGGCGCCGGTCCCCGGTTCGGATCACGACGCACTGAGGCGGGATCGCTGGCCGGCTCGGGTAGGGTCGGGCAGGTGACCAAGAAGCCAGTAGTTGAACTGCCCGAGGGCCCGGCCCCCACCGAACTGATCATCATTGACGAGGTCGTGGGCGATGGCCCCGAGGCGACCGCCGGCAAGACCGTCCACGTCGACTACGTCGGGGTCGGTTTCGACTCGCGCCGTGAATTCGACGCCTCCTACAACCGCGGCGAGCCCCTCGCCTTCCGGCTTGGCGTCGGCCAGGTGATCAAGGGCTGGGACGACGGTGTGCAGGGGATGAAGGTGGGTGGCCGGCGCAAGCTGGTGATCCCGGGCGCCCAGGCCTACGGCCCGCGCGGGATCCCGGGGGTCATCGGCCCCAATGAGGCCCTGGTCTTCGTCTGCGAACTGCGCGGCGTCAGCTGAGCCGGGCGACCCACACCGCGGGGTCGACCCGGTACCGGCGCAACTGCACACCACTGGTCTGACCGGCGATGCTGATGCCCTCAGCCAGCCAGTGCTGCCGGGCTTCGGTGAGCAGGTGCGCTGGCAGGCGCCCTGATGCATTGACGATGCGCCACCAGGGAGTATCAGCGGCGTCAGTGGCCATGATGCGTCCGACCTGGCGCGGCGAGCACCCCACCAATTCGGCCACATCACCGTAGGTGGCGACCTGGCCGGGTGGTACTGCTCGCACGGCCTGTCTGACCTGCTCGGCCAGTTCGTCGGCTGTGCGGGGCCCCATGCGTCGCATGGTGCCACAGCCCGGGCTGTGTTGTACTGGGCGGCATGTTTCGTTTCTTTGCGCTGCTGGTTTCCGGTCTGCTCCTGGTGGCCGGCTGCACGGCGACACCCCAGGACGAGCAATCAGGCGACCAGGTGAGCCCCGCAGCCCCGGCCCCCGAACCGACCCCGACCCGAACACCCACTCCAACCCCAACCCCCACGCCGCCCCCGGAACTGCCCGGTGGCGGCTTCGTGTTGTTGCCCACCTACCGGCTCTGCGGTTTCGTCGGGCATCCGCATGCTCCTGGCCAGGGACGGTTGGGCATCGGCGATATCCAGGAGCGCATGGTCGAACTGCACGAGCAATGCGCACCCTATGCCGGTGGCCGGGTGATCATGCCGGTGATGGAGCTGATCGCAGTCACCGTCATGCCCTCGCCGGGGGCTGATGGCATGTCGCGTGCCCGCACCGATTCACAGATCATCGAGGACTGGCTCTCGGTGGCCCGCGAGCATGACGCGATGCTGCTGCTGAACATCCAGCCGGGCCACTCCAGCTTCCTCGCCGAGTTGCAGGCGCTCGAGCAGTACCTGGTCGAGCCTGATGTCGGCGTTGCGCTCGACCCGGAATGGGCTATGAGCCCCGGGCAGGTTCCGATGCAGAGCTTCGGTTCGACCTCGGGCGAGGAACTCGATGAGGTGGCCCGATACCTGTCCGGGTTGGTCATCGAACACGACCTGCCCGAAAAGGTGATGCTGTACCACATCCTGCATCCAGAGATCATCAGCAACGAGGCGGCCCTGCAGGCACATCCGGGCATCGTGCTGGTCAAGAGCGTCGACGGTATCGGTGCACCGGCCGACAAGGTCGGCACCTACAACAGGGTCGCCACCGCGGTCCCGCCGCACGTCTTCATGGGCTTCAAACTGTTCTATGAGGAGGATGTGCAGACCAGCGGCATCCTGATGACCCCGGAAGAAGTCATGGGGATCACCCCGGTACCCGACTACGTCCTTTACGAGTAGCGCTCAGCGGTAGACCGGGCGGGTCTGGGCGTCCATCCAGTGCAGGTAGTCAGGTGAGCCGCCGATGATGGGCATTGCGACGATCTCCGGGGCGTCGTAGACATGCACCTCGCGCACCTGTTCGATGATCTGGTCGAGCAGCGCGGTGCGGGTCTTGATGAACATCAGGATCTCGGAGTCGTGGTGCACCTCACTGGACCACCGATAGGTCGAATCGATGCTGGTGCGCTGCACGCAGGCCGCCAGATTCTTGTCAATGAGCATCTCGGCGATCCGTGTGGCCAGCCCCTGGTCGGGGGTGGTGATCATCACGACGCAGAACTCGTTCGTTGCCATGGTCGCCTCCTGGTCAGCGGCGGCAGTGGGCCGTTGGTTTGAGCATACTCGGCACCCACCTGCCGTTTGCCGGCTCGCGCTGCCCGGGGCCGTATGCTCGCACGCATGGACGATGATCTTTGCGTGGCCCATGTGCCGATCTTCTCGCGGCTGTCGCGGGCCCAGCAGATGCAGGTGGCCGAGGTGGCCCGACCGGTCTCCGCACGTCCGGGTGAGGTGTTGTACCACCAGGGTGGGGCGCCGGCACCGCTGATCGTCGTGCACCGTGGCCTGGTGAAACTGGTGCGTGTCAGCCCGGATGGTCGCGAGCGGGTGTTGCAGGTGATGGAGCCCGGTGACTTCGTCGGTGAGGCCTCGCTGCTGTCGGGTGGGCGTCCTGATCATTCGGCTGTCGCGGTTGCCGACGCGCAACTGTGCGTATTCCGGCCAGAGGCCTTCGCGGGCCTGCTGGGCAGCCACCCGCAGGTCGGGTTCGCGATGATGGGTGCCCTGAGCCGTCGGCTGGCCAGCGCCCAGGAACTCCTCGAGCAGGTCTCCTCACGTGAGGTGGGCGCCCGGGTGGCTGACTACCTGCTTGGTCTGGAGGCACACCGGGACGCCGACGACATCGTCGCCCAACTGCCACTGCCGAAGAAGGACATCGCCTCACTGCTCGGCACCACCCCCGAGTCGTTCAGCCGGGCACTGACCAGGTTGGTCGAGGCCGACGTCATCGCGCTGGAGGGCACCCGCAAGGTGGTGATCACCGACGTGGACGCCCTGTCCGAGTTGGCAGCCAGTTAGCGGCTCAATCGGGCATATCGGTGAAGCGGCTGAAGTGGCCCTGGAAGGACACCGAGACGGTGTCGGTGCGGCCATTGCGGTGCTTGGCGATGACCAGGTCGGCCTCGCCGGTGCGGTTGTCCTTGTCGTACATGTCCTCGCGGTGCAGCAGGATGACGATGTCGGCGTCCTGCTCCAGCGATCCTGATTCGCGCAGGTCGCTGAGCATCGGTTTCTTGTCCTGACGCTGTTCCGGCCCGCGGTTCAACTGGCTCAGTGCGATCACCGGGACGTCGAGTTCTTTTGCGAGCAGCTTTGCCTGCCGGCTGAACTCACTGACCTCGAGCTGGCGGCTCTCCACCTTCTTGCCCGAGGACATCAGTTGCAGGTAGTCGATGACGACCAGGCGCAGGTCGTGGCGTTGTTTCAGCCGCCGTGCCTTGGCGCGGATCTCCATCATGGTCAGGTTTGGCGAGTCGTCGATGAACAGTGGGGCGTCCTCGAAGGAGCGCGTCCGGTTGACGATCCGGCTCCACTCCTCTTCGCCGAGCGTGCCATTGCGGATCGACTGCAGCGTGACCCCGGCCTCGGCTGACAGCAGCCGCATCACGATCTCGGTCTGGCTCATCTCAAGGCTGAAGAAGGCGGTGGCCAATTGGTGCTTGACTGCTGCCGAACGGGCGAAGTCGAGCGCCAGGGTTGACTTCCCGACTGCTGGCCGGGCGGCGATGATGATCATCTGGCCACCGTGCAGACCGTTGGTCAGCTCGTCCAGGCGGGTGAAACCGGTCGGGATGCCGGACAGGCCGCCGCCGCGCGCACCGATCGCCTCGATCTCGTCATAGGTCGGCTCCAGCAGTTCGCGCAGCGGTTTGTAGTCTTCAGCCCGCTTGCCCTCTGAAACCTCGTAGATGGCCTGCTGGGCGACGTCGACGATGTCGGCCACCTCACCCTGGCCGGCATAACCCAGTTGCGCAATCTTGATCGAGGCATCGACCAGCCTGCGCAGCGTCGCCTTGTCGCGGACGATCTCGGCGTAGTAGACCGCATTCGCCGCGACCGCGATCGAGGACAACAGGTCGGCCAGGTAGATGTGGCCCCCGACCCGGGACAGTTCACCGCGGCGTTCCAGTTCGGCGGCCACGGTCACCGGGTCGGCAGGTTCGCCCTGACCATAGAGGTCGAGGATCGCCTGGTAGATCAACTCGTGGGCTGGCCGGTAGAAGTCGGTCGGTTTGATCACCTCGAGGACTTCTGCGATGGCGTCCTTGCTCATCAGCATCGCCCCCAGGACGCCTTGCTCCGCGGCATAATCCTGCGGCGGGGTCCTGGCAACTGCGAGGTCAGGCTGCGGTTCGTCGAACACTGATCCCCCTTGTCCCTGACTGAGCCTGAAACAGTAGTGGTGAGGTCTGACAGTGCCCAAATCGAGTTATCCACAGGCCCTGTGGAAATCTTCGGGTACCTGTGGAACTCGCCGGGCGGACGGTGGACAGTCCTGTGTGTCGTTGATTGGTATCCACCCCGGATGTCGCCCCTGACGCTGTTCTGGCTACGCGATGCGCCGGATTGGGGGCTGTTGATGAATATCTGTCTGGCAACTTCCCGGGGCAACAATGGCATCAATCTTGATCATCAACAGACTTGTCCTTGATTCGGCCAGAACCGGAAAGTCCACAGCCTTTGTGGATAAGCGTGTCGGCGCCTACGGTGGCAGGATTGGTTGCCGCAGACTTGAGCTGGATACCCCTAGGGGGTACTGTCGTGCCCATGACTGCGGATGCCCAGACCCGCCCGGCCGAGCCCAGCGAAGAGCACGATTGCTCGATGCCGGGGCACCAGCACGGCTACCTGGAAACCAGGGACGCCTACCTTGCCCGGCTGCGGCGAATCGAAGGGCAGGTACGCGGTATCGCGCGAATGGTCGATGAGGGCAAGTACTGCATCGACATCCTCACTCAGGTCTCGGCCGCGACCAGCGCCCTGCAATCAGTGGCACTGGCCCTGCTGGACGAGCACCTGCATTCCTGCGTCCTCGATGCCGCCCGGCAGGGGGACGAACAGGGCCGCGCCAAGCTCGAGGAGGCCAGCAGGGCGATCGCCCGGCTGGTCAAGTCGTGAGGCGAACCAACCTTCGAAAGGTAACCAGATGATCACCAAGTACACCGTCACCGGCATGACCTGCGGGCACTGCGTCAACGCCGTCACCGAAGAGGTCGGCGAGATCCCGGGCGTCACCGAGGTCAAGGTCGACCAGGCCGGGCCGATGAGCGTCACCAGCGAATCAGCGATCGACATGGCCGCCATCAAGGCTGCGGTCGCCGAGGCCGGCGACTACGAGGTGGCGTTGGCCTGATGAGTCAGGACCTGCAGCACGATTCAGCCCTGAACGTGATCGAGCTCGACGTGCAGGGCATGACCTGCGCGTCGTGCGCGGCACGGATCGAGAAGAAGCTAAACAAGCTCGACGGCGTGCAGGCCAGCGTCAACTACGCAACCGAGAAGGCCCACATCGTCGTCCCGCAGCAGTTGGGCGCCGACGACATGATCGCCACCGTGCAGGCCTCCGGTTATGATGCTGCACTGCCGGTGCCCGATGCGCCACCGCGTGACCGGGCCGCCGAGATCAAGCTCAGGCTGATCGTTGCTGCGGTGCTGGCAGTGCCGGTGATCGCGATGGCGATGATCCCGCCATTGCAGTTCCCCGGCTGGCAGTGGGTCTCGCTGGTGTTGACGACCCCGGTGGTCACCTGGGCGGCCTGGCCGTTCCACAAATCGGCACTGGTCAACCTGCGCCATGGCGCCTCCACGATGGACACGCTCATCTCGCTGGGCACCAGCGCGGCCTACATCTGGTCGGTCATCGCACTGCTCTTCGGCACCGCCGGCCACATCGGAATGACCCACGAGTGGAGCCTCAGCCTCACCCGTGACCGTGAGTTGTCCTCGGTGTATTTCGAGGCGGCGGCGGGCATCATCACCTTCATCCTGCTGGGCCGCTATTTCGAGGCGCGCTCCCGCCAGGACGCCAGCTCCGCGCTGCGGGCACTGGCCGAGGTGGGTGCCAAGTCGGTGACGCTGCTGCGCGATGGTGCCGAGGTCACGGTGCCGATCGAAAAGCTCTCCGAGGGTGACGAATTCGTTGTCCGGCCCGGCGAGAAGATCGCCACCGATGGCGAGGTCGTCCAGGGCGCGTCCGCGGTCGACAACTCGGTGATCACCGGCGAGTCGATGCCTGTCGAGGTGCGCCCCGGGTCAACCGTGGTGGGTGCCTCGATGAACACCACCGGACGCCTGGTCGTCCGGGCAACCGCTGTGGGTGCCGACACCCAGTTGGCCCAGATCGCCAAGCTGGTCGAACTCGCCCAGACTGGCAAGTCCCGCAGCCAGGCCCTGGCCGACAAGATCTCGGGCATCTTCGTTCCGACGGTGATCACCCTGGCGCTGATCACCCTGGTGGTCTGGCTGGCCCTCGGCGAGGGCGCCACCTTCGCAGTCACGGCTGCAGTCTCGGTGCTGATCATCAGTTGCCCGTGCGCCCTGGGGCTGGCGACCCCGACCGCCTTGCTGGCCGGCTCATTGCGCGGCTCGCAATTGGGCATCCTGATCCGTGGTCCGGAAGCACTCGAGGCAGCCCACCGCATCGACACCGTGGCCATGGACAAGACCGGCACCATCACCGCCGGTCAGATGAGTTTGGGTGAAGTCGTGCCGGTCGAGGGGGTCGAGGTCGCCGAGGTGCTGCGGGTCGCCGCCACCCTCGAATCAGCCTCCGAGCACCCCATCGCCCGCGCGATCGTCGCGGCCCACCAGGGCGGGCACGGCGAGTTGGCCGAGTTCGCCAATGTGCCCGGCCGTGGCCTGCGAGCAGTCGTCGACGGGCAGCCGGCCGCTGCCGGTAACCCCGCACTGATGGGTGAACTCGGGCTCACCGTGCCGCCAGCGTTGGCTGCAGCAGCCGACCAGGCCGGGGCCGAAGGCGCCAGCACGGTGTTGGTGGCCCATGGCGGGCGGGTCATCGGTCTGGTCACTGTGGCCGACCAGATCGCTGCGAACGCGCAGGCAGCCGTGGCGAAGTTCCACGAGCTGGGTCTGGCGACCGTGATGGTCACCGGCGACAACCGGGCTGCGGCCGAGCACGTGGCCAGCCAGGTCGGCATCGACCAGGTGCGTGCCGAGGTGCTGCCCGGTGACAAGTTTGACGTGGTCACCGAATTGCAGGCCGGTGGTTCCCACCATGTGGCGATGATCGGTGATGGCATCAACGATGCCGCGGCATTGAGCCAGGCCGATCTGGGTATCGCGATGGGCTCAGGCACCGACGCAGCCATTGCGGCCTCGGACCTTACGCTGATGCGGCACGACCTGTTGCTCGCCGCTGATGCGATCGCCCTGTCACGACGCACCCTGAACACGATCCGCGGCAACCTGTTCTGGGCGTTCATCTACAACGTGCTGGCCATTCCGTTCGCAGCACTGGGCTACCTGAACCCGATGCTGGCCGGGGCTGCGATGGCGTTCAGCTCGGTGTTTGTGGTCACCAACAGCCTGCGGCTACGGGGTTACACGCCCAAGCGGTAGCGAACAGACGCGGTTGGCAATATGTTGCCAACCGCGTCTGGCAACATATTGCCACAATCCTCGGGGTTTCTCCCCGATCCTCTTAAGGTTGAAAGTGCAAGAAAAACACGACCCAAGGAGGATGAATGAAGATACTCGCCCGAATCGCTGACTGGTACACCCAGACCCCCGACCCGGCACCGGAGCTCACCTTTGCCCGGTTCATCGCCGGTCTGGCCGAGTCCTACAGCGTCTCCGCCAAGGAACTGGCGCAGCACGATCCGGCCATCCGCTGAACATAGAACAGAAAAGGAGCAAGCATGATCAAGTTCTTTGAAACCCTCTTCCAGGCATATGCCCAGGCTGCTGAAGAAATCGCGCAGCACGATCCGCTGCGGCCGGGAGCAAGCGACCGCATCTGATCGCCGACCGGCCCCATCGCCACACCCGGTGGCGGTGGGGTTTTCTTTTGCCCGGAACCGGCTCAGCCGGCGTAGACCTCCTTGGCGCGCTCCAGGCCAGAGACGTAACCCGCCCGTGCGTAGTCGGTGGCGTCCGCCCTGTCCGGGACGGCCAGCATGCCGCGGGCCTTCTGGAGGCTCAGGTGCTTGCGGTCCAGCCAGACCTGCAGACCGTCAACCAGTTGCTGGGCATAGCCAGGGCCATTGCGTACCAGCGCAGCAGTGGTCATTACCACGTCCGCACCGGCCAGCACGTACTTCACCACGTCGTCTGATGTCTGGACCCCGGTGGTGGCGGCCAGTGAGGCCTTGACCCGGCCGTGCAGCCCGGTGATCCAGCTGCGCGGCAGCTTGGCCTCCTCCGGGTGGCTCAGACCGAATCCGGGCACGACGGCCATCGCGTTCAAGTCGACATCAGGCTGCAGGTAGCGGTTGAACAGCACCAGCGCATCAGCACCGGCCCGGTCGAGTTCGAGGGCGAATTCGCCGAAGCTCGAGAAATACGGGCTCAGCTTCATCGCAACGGGCACCTCGACGGCCGACTTGACGTCGGCGAGGATATCCAGGTGCCGTTGCTCAACCTCACGCGCCGCAGTGCGCATGTCACCGGGCACGTAGTAGACGTTCAGCTCGATACCGGCGGCACCTGCATCAGCCATCCGCCGGGCGGTGTGGGTCCAGTCGCCGCGGGTTGAACCATTGAGGCTGGCGATCAACGGCACATCGATCGCGGGTGCCGCCTTCTCCAGGGTCTCCAGATACCTGTTCGTCAGGCCCGAATCACCACTGGGGGTGACCGGGAAATAGCTGAGCGCCTCGGCGAAGCTGTCGGCAGGGCCGTCCATCAGCGCGGCCTCACGCTCGGCCTCATGCCTGATCTGTTCCTCGAACAGCGAGTACATGACGATCGCGCCGACCCCGCCAGCCGCCAGGTCCTTGATGCCCTTGACGCCCTGGCTGAGCGGGCCGGCCGAGGCAACCACCGGGTTGCGCAGCCACAGACCCATATATCGGGTGCGCAGGTCGGCCTTGTCCCGGGACGGCAGGTCGGGGGCGACCAGCCCGCTGGGCGCCAGCTGGTCGGTCGCGCTCGAACCCATCTCGGTCTTGCGCCGGTGCGATTCGGCTGCAGCGCGCAATGCCTCAGAATCGAAATTTGCCATCTCAGGACTCCTTACGGGCGTCGCGGCTGAACATGTCGGCCGGCCGGTTGGCCATCATCTCGTACTCGGTGTACCGGCGTTGCACATGCTCCTGACCGATCGCGAGCAGCCGGGCTGCCTCTTCCGGATCGGACTGGTCGAGCATCTTGTAGCGCAGTTCATTCTTGCGGTAGTCGTGCAGCGAGATCCGCGGCCGTGGCGAGTCGAGCAGGAAGGGGTTGCGTCCCTCGTTGCGCAGTACCGGGTTGAACCGCATCAGCGGCCAGTGCCCCGAGGCAACCGCCTTGTACTGCTGGTCCAGCCCGATCCGCATGTCGATGCCATGGCTGATGCAGTGGCTGTAGGCGATGATCAGGCTCGGACCGTCGTAGGCCTCGGCCTCACGGAAGGCCTTCAGCGTCTGCTGCGGGTCGGCACCCATCGCCACCCGGGCCACGTAGACGTGCCCGTAGGCGACTGCCTGCATGGCGAGGTCCTTCTTGTTGGTCGTCTTTCCTGCGGTGGCGAACTTGGCCACCGCACCCAGCGGGGTCGACTTGGACGACTGGCCACCGGTGTTCGAGTACACCTCGGTATCCATCACCAGGATGTTCACATTGCGGCCAGAGGCCAGTACGTGGTCGAGCCCGGCCGAGCCGATGTCATAGGCCCAGCCATCCCCGCCGACGATCCACACCGAGCGGCGCAGCAGGTGGTCGGCAACCGACTTCAGGTCTTCGACCAGCGGACCGGAAAGCTGGTCCAGCCGCTCGTGCAGGGCCTGCATCCGGCGGTACTGGTTGCGCTGCTGGTGCATGGTCTCCTGCGGTCCGTTGAGCAGCCCATCGACCAGTTCGTCGTCGCCGATCTGGTCGGCCAGTTCGCTCAGCCGCCGCCGGGCCAGGTCATTGTGCAGGTCGGCAGCCAGCCGCATCCCCAGACCGAACTCGGCGTTGTCCTCGAACAGCGAGTTCGACCAGGCCGGCCCGCGTCCCTCATCGTTCTTCGCCCAGGGCGTGGTCGGCAGGTTGCCGCCGTAGATGGACGAGCAGCCGGTGGCGTTGGCCACCTGCAGGCGGTCGCCGAACAGCTGGGTGAGCAGCTTCAGGTAGGGCGTCTCGCCGCAACCCGAGCAGGCACCCGAGAACTCGAACAGCGGGGTGAGGAACTGCACACCACGCACCGTGCCGAAGTTGACCCGGCTGCGGCGTGGCCGCGGGATCGACTCGAAGAATTCGACATTGGCGCGCTGCTTGCTGCGCTCCAGCACCGGGGCCAGGTTGATGGCCTTGCGTTGTGGCTGGCCGATCGGCGAGACCGGGCAGGCCTCCACACACAGTCCGCAACCGGTGCAGTCCTCGGCATAGACCTGCAGGGTGTAGCGGGTGTGCGGCAGGCCGGCGGCGTCCAGCGGTGCCGATTCGAAGCTGGCCGGCGCGTTCTCGAGCCGTTCGGGCGCGTAGTACTTGGCGCGCAGCACCGCGTGCGGGCAGACGAACGAGCAGTTGCCGCACTGGATGCAGCTCTCGGAATCCCACACCGCGATGACATCGGAAATGTTGCGCTTTTCGTACTTGGTGGTGCCGCTGGGGTACGAGCCGTCCACGGGCAGCTTGCTGACCGGCAGCGAATCGCCCTTGTCGATCAGCATCGTGGCGGTGACGTCCCGCACGAAGTCGGGTGCATCGGCCGGCACTGCCGCCAGGAAGCCGTGCTCGCTGGTGACCTGGTCGGGTACCTCGATTCGGTGCAGCTGGGCCACCGCTGAATCGACCGCGACATGGTTCTTGCGGACGATCTCGGCCGACTTGCGCATATAGGTCGTGACGATCGATTCCTTGATGCGGTCGATCGCGACGTCGCTGGGCAGCACACCCGAGATGGCGAAGTAGCAGGTCTGCAGGACGGTGTTGGTCCGCCCACCCAGACCGGCAGTACGGGCCACCTCGTTGGCGTTGATCGCGTAGACATCGACGTCCAGGTCGATGATCTTGCGCTGCATCGGCGCTGGCAGCCGGTCCCAGATCTCGCTGGCATCGAAGGGTGCATTGAGTAGCAGGGTGGTGCCACCCACGCGCTCGCCGGCCTCGTCGTAGACCGCCGGCCGGGCGAATTCGAGCACATCGATGCGTTCCAGGATCGACCAGTGGTGGCAACCGATGAAGCCGGCCTTGTTCACCAGGTAGGGCGCCTTGATCGGCTGTGGACCGAACCGCAGGTGGCTGGTCGTGCGCGACCCCGATTTCTTGGAGTCGTAGACGAAGTAGCCCTGAGCGTAGGTGGCCTCATCCGAGCCGAGGATCTTGATGGTGTTCTTGTTGGCGCCGACCGTGCCGTCCGAGCCCAGGCCGTAGAAGACCGCGCGCTTGGTTGCCGGGTCCTCAAGGTCGAGGGTGGGGTCGTAATCCAGCGACAGCAGCGTCACGTCATCGTGGATGCCGACGGTGAACCGGGGGCGCGGCGAGGGCTTGGCCAGTTCGTCGAAGACCGCGACGGCCATCGCCGGTGTGAAGTCCTTGCTGGACAGCCCGTAGCGGCCCCCGATGATGCGGGGCAGCGATTCGCGCTGGCCCAGGCTGACTGCTTCGGCGACTGCCGAGGTGACATCGAGGAAGAGCGGCTCGCCGCCCGAACCGGGTTCCTTGGTGCGGTCGAGCACCGCGACCCTGGTGGCACTGGCGGGCAGTGCGGCCAGCAGCGCCTCGGTCGGGAATGGCCGGTAGAGGCGGATGATCAGCATGCCGACCTTCTCGCCCTGGGCGTTCAGGTGGCGCACGGCCTGGTCGACGGTCTCGACGCCGGAGCCCATCACGATGACAACGCGATCTGCTTCGGGGTCACCGACATAGTCGACCAGGTTGTAGCGGCGCCCGGTCATGGCGGCGAAGGTGTCCATCTGTTCCTGGACGATGCCGGGGGTCGCGTCGTAGAACGGGTTGGCCGATTCGCGTCCCTGGAAGTAGACGTCCGGGTTCTGCGCGGTGCCGCGGATGAACGGGTGGGCCGGGCTGAGCGCGCGGGCGCGGTGCTCCAGCACCAGTTCGTCGGGGATCATCGCACGCAGCTGGTCGTCGGTGAGCATGCTGCAGGTGTTCAGCTCGTGGCTGGTGCGGAAGCCGTCGAAGAAGTGCATGAACGGCACCCGCGAGTGCAGCGTCGCTGCCTGGGCGATGAGCGCATTGTCGTGGCATTCCTGCACCGAGGTCGAGGCGAGCATCGCCCAACCGGTCTGGCGGGCGGCCATCACGTCCTGGTGGTCACCGAAGATCGACAGGCCCTGGGTCGCGAGCGAGCGGGCAGCCACGTGCATCACGGTGCTGGTCAGTTCGCCGGCGATCTTGAACATGTTCGGGATCATCAGCAGCAGGCCCTGCGATGCGGTGAAGGTCGTCGACAACGCGCCGGCCTGCAGCGCGCCGTGCATGGCGCCGGCGGCGCCGCCCTCGGATTGCATCTCGATGACGCTCGGGATCACGCCCCACAGGTTGGGGCGATCAACTGCGGCCCACTCGTCGGCCAGCTCGGCCATCGGCGAGCTGGGAGTGATCGGGTAGATCGAGCAGAGCTCGTTGACCCGGAAGGCCACGTCTGCCGCGGCAGTGTTGCCGTCGATGATCTCGCGGGTGGCAGTTGGGGTCGCGGCGGTGTCGTCGCGGTCCAGGTTGGCGATTGGGTCTTCAGCGCCCAGCATGTTGGGGCGCGGTGCCGGGATCGTGCCAGCGTCAACTGTTGTGCTCATCACTTCTCCGCAATCATTTCAATGGCGTGTACCGGGCACTGCTCGTAACAGGTCGCACAACCAGTGCATTTCTCGTAGTCAAAGCGATATCTGTGACCCTTGCCGAGTTTGATGATCGCATCCTCGGGGCAGGCGCCCAGACAGCCATCGCACTCGAAGCAGTTACCGCAACTCAGGCAGCGCCGCGCCTCGAAGTTGGCCTCTTCAGCGGTCAACCCGAGCACGACCTCGTCGAAGTCGGTGACGCGCTCGCGAGCCGACAGTTCTTCCTGGATCGAGCGCGGGTGGTCGCCGAAGTACCACAGGTTCAGGTCGTCGAATTCGACGATCGGGTGCTTGACCTTGGGGGTGACCTGCTGGCGGTTGAGCCAGGTGTCGATCATCCGTGCGGCTTTCTTGCCGTGCCCCACACCGATGGTGACGGTGCGGTCGGACGGCACCGCGTCGCCACCGGCGAAGATGCCGGGCACGTCGGTCATCAGGGTGGCGGGGTCGACCTGCACCACGTCGTCGTTGAAGCGCAGCCCGGGGATATTGCGCAGGAAGCCGGTGTCGGCGATCTGGCCGACGGCCATGATCACCGTGTCGGCCGGCAGTTTTTCGAACTCGCCGGTGCCGCGCGGCTTGCCCCACTCGTCGAGTTCCATGATCTCGACCTCGATGTCCTCGGAGACCTCCTGGATCGTGCGCAGCCAGTGCACCTTGACGCCCTCTTGCTCTGCGTCGGCCAACTCGGTGGCGTGCGCGGGCATCTGTTCCTGGGTGCGGCGGTAGATGATGACGGCTTCCTCGGCACCCATCCGGATCGCCGAACGGGCTGCGTCCATCGCGGTGTTGCCGCCGCCGTAGACCGCGACCCGGCGGCCGATCCTGGGCTTTTCGCCCGAGGCGACGTCGCGCAGGAAGTCGACGGCATCGACCATCTTGCCGGCGTCCATGCTGGGGATCTCGACCCGGCGCGACAGGTGTGCGCCGATGGCGACGAAGACGGCGTCAAAACCGCCGTTGCGCTGTTCTTCGAGGAGGTCCTGCACGGGGTGGTTGCAGGTGATCTTGACGCCGAGATCTTCGATGCGCCTGATCTCGTCATCGACGACATCTCGGGGCAACCGGTATTCCGGAATGCCGTAACGCATCATGCCGCCGGGCAGGTCGCCGGCGTCCATGATCTCTACCTCGTGGCCGACCCGGGCCAGGTGGTAGGCGGCCGACAGACCCGAGGGGCCCGCGCCGACGACCAGGACACGGTAGCCAGTGTTGTTGCGTGGGGGGTTGAAGCTCCAGCCCTTCTCGATGGCCAGGTCGCCCAGGTAGCGCTCAACGGAGTGGATGGAGACCGCGGAATCGAGGTCCTTGCGGTTGCAGGCGGTCTCGCAGGGGTGGTAGCAGACCCGGCCATGGATCGCGGGGAACGGGTTGTCGCGCACGAGTTGGCGCCAGGCGGCCTCGGGTTGATCTTCCTTGATCAGACGCAGCCATTCCTGGATGTTTTCGCCCGCTGGGCAGGCGCTGTTGCATGGTGGCAGCAGGTCGACGTAGACCGGCATCCGGGTGCGGACAGAGCCTGCCCGGCCGCCGCCCGAAGCCAGGTCGGGCAGCTGGGTGATATCAGAAGAACGTGCTTCAGTCATGGAAAGCCTTTTCCTCACTGGTCGTCGGTTGGCAGCAGATTCCGCGGGGGGAGCCTGCGGCCCGGTCGGCAACCACATTGTGACCGTGCCCCATCGCGAGGCCTCTTGCACTGGCCACTGTAGTGGCAATTCCGACGACTTTCACTTCGCAATTACGCAACAAACCCGTTGTCAAATAGGGATTGGGCGGTCCGGCTAGGGTCTCGACCAGCAAACCGGCCGCTGTCTGGGCACGGTATTGGGTGGCAACTTTTTCCGGTCAGCGCACCATTGCGCGCCTCTATGGTTGGGGATTGACCGAGTCGTTGTCAACAAGGAGTCAGCCATGCCCGAGGGTCACGTCACCCACCGTCTTGCCGGCGGCCTGATCGAGCGGTTCGCCGGCCGGCGTGTCCGGGTGTCCAGCCCGCAGGGCCGCTTCGCGGACGGCGCCCGCCTGGTTGATGGCACCACGCTGGAACATGCCGAATCGGTGGGCAAGCACCTGCTCATCGATTTCGAGGCCGGACGCACGATCTGGATCCACCTGGGGCTGATCGGCAAGCTGAGGTTCGTCCCTGACGAGCCGGCGCCCAGCCCGCAAACCCTGCGGCTGCGCATCGCCCAAGCCGGGCAGGCGGCAGACCTGCGCGGTCCGCAATGGTGCCGCCTGATCCCCCCGGACGAGCGCGCTGTGGTGATCGCCAGGTCTGGTCCGGACCCCCTGCGGGCTGATGCTGATCCCGAACGCGCCTGGCGCAAGGTGCATGCCAGTTCCCGTCCGATCGGTGTGCTGCTGATGGACCAGTCCGCCTTCGCCGGGGTCGGCAACATCTTCCGCGCCGAGGTGCTGTTCCGTTGCGGGATCGCCCCGACGCTTCCGGCCAACCAACTGCCGCGGGCTGCCTTCGATGTGGTCTGGGCCGACCTGGTGGCGATGATGGGTTACGCCAGGGTGACCGGGCGTATCGATACCGTCTCGGCCGAGCACCTGCCTGAGGCGATGGGGCGTCCGGCCCGCGACGACCCGCATGGGGGAGAGGTCTACGTCTATCGGCGCGCAGGTCTGCCCTGCCTGGTCTGCGGCACCGAAGTCGCCACGAGCGCGCTGGCCGGTCGCAACCTGTATTGGTGTCCTCGTTGCCAGCGCCGGGGTACGACCCTGGTAGTGCCCGCACCGATTCCTGTTCCGCCCGCGCATGCTGCCAGCTAGCCTCGGAGTCCAAAGTGGTCAAACGCTGGCAAAAGGAGCTGACATGTCGAACGATCCTCGCGATGTCCCCGCAGAAGACCTGAACCTTGGCGATGACGAGATCCAGTCGTCAGTACCTCGCCCGGGTGGCCCGGCCGGTGATGGTGTTGATGGGGCAGATGGCGGCGACGCGGACGGCCGCGATGGCGGTGACGCGGACGGTAGGGATGGCGGTGACGCCGACGGCCGCGATGGTGGCGATGCCGACGGTAGGGATGGCGGCGATGCGGATGGCAGCGACGCCGGTGATGGCACCGATGGGACCGATGCCTGAGCCATGAACTACCTTGAGTTGCTGGCTGGCGACCCCCAGGCCTTCATCAACCAGGCCTGGGGGCGCCACCCGCTCATCCACCAGGCCGATCCGGGCACCCTCCAGCACATCTTCGGGATCGACCACGCTGACGAATTGCTGACCACCAGTGCCCTGCGCACACCCCAGGTCCGGCTGGCCAGGGATGGCAAGGTGCTCGACCAGGCCAGCTTCACCAAGAAACCGACCATCGCGGGCCAACCAATGACGGGCCTGCTGGACGCCGCGAAGGTGCTGGCCCTGTTCGATGCGGGGGCCACGATCGTCTTCCAGGGCCTGCAACGCTACTGGGAGCCGCTGCGCCAACTCGTCCGCGGCCTGGAGGCCGACCTGGGCCACCCCTGCCAGGCCAACGCCTACCTCACCCCACCCGGGTCGCAGGGCTTCGCGCTGCACACCGACGCCCACGACGTCTTCACCTTCCAGACCTTCGGATCGAAGGAATGGGAAATCCACGAGGACGGCGTCCCCCGCCAGGTGCAGATGCGACCCGGAACCTCGATGTACCTGCCAGCCGGCACCCCGCACCTGGCCCGCACCGGGGCCGGTGTGGCGTCCCTCCATGTGACCGTCGGGATCCAGCAGGTCGAGTGGGCCGAGGTGGTGCGCGACGTGGTCAACCGCACCATCAACGACAGCGACAGGCTCGCCAGGCCCCTGCCGGCGGCCATGTACGCCGATCCGGCTGCACTGGCCGAGCAGATCCGTGCCCGATTGGGTGAACTGGCCGACGAGGTCGCAGCCGTGGATACCACTGCCGTGGTCGAGCGGATGCAGCACCAGTTCGAGACCGGCCGCCAGCCGCTACTCGCCGGTGCCCTGCACGACCTGCTCGCGGTGCGCGAACTCACTGCCGCCACCAGGCTGCGGCGACGCACCGGCACCACCTGCACTATCCGCACCCGTGGCGAGCGCATTGAAGTGCTGCTGGGTGACCGCGAACTCATCATGCCCGCCCGGGTCGAGGCAGCGGTCCGCGCAGTGCTGGATGCCGGGGAGTTCACCCCTGCCGATGTGCCGCAGTTGAACGCCGAGGGGGCGCTGGTGCTGTGCCGCCGCCTGGTGCGAGAGGGATTGCTGGAAGTGGTGGGATGAGCCCCTGCTCTGATGCGAGCCGGGCCCGCGGGGAGACACCCCAGGCAACCGCCTCGCTGGTCCGGTCCTTCCTGCTGATCGAGAACCCTGGGCCATGGGGCCCCGAAGTGCTGCAGTCGACGCGGCTGCCCGGCCACCTGCGCGAAGCGTTGCAGGGCTGGCGGGACGATTACGGGGTGCGGACACTGCTGATCCGGCGTCCGGGCCGCTACCTGGTCGGACCGCGGAATGTGTTCGTGGTCAATGCAGTGCACGGCTGGATGCAGAATGTTCTGCTCTACGATGTGGCCGACCTGCTCAAGCTCATCGATCCTGCCGGCTTCCAGGGGCCCCGCGGGGTGGGCTTGGCCCAGCACACCGAACCACTGGTGCTGGTCTGTACGCACGGCAAGCACGATGTTTGTTGCGCTGTGCGGGGGCGTCCCATCGCGGCCACACTCGCTCAGCGCTACCCCTCGCTGGTGTGGGAATCATCACACCTGGGTGGCGACCGGTTCGCCGGCAACGTGGTGCTGTTGCCCCGCGGTGACTACTTCGGCCGACTGGACGACACCGACGCCGCCAGTGTCGTCAGCAACTACCTGGCCGGGCACCTCGACCTGGCCCACCACCGGGGACGCAGCATCCTGCCGCGGGTCGCCCAGGCGGCTGAAGCAGCGGTGCGCCAGCAACTGGACGCCACCGGTTTCGACGACGTCGGCTACGTGGGTGTGCAACGAGCGGACGGTGAGCACCTGGTCGATTTCCTGGTGCGTGGCGAGCCGGTCACCGCGCGTGTGCGGGTCGGCCACCAGCCGCCCGCCCAATTGACCTGCCACGCCACCCGGGCCGAGTCCCAGCCCAGCTACGAAGTCAGCCTGTGAGGGGCGGGGTCAGGCAGCGGCCAGCACTTCGCGCATGCCGGCCACGTCCAGCCAGGTCCCGAAGACCGGGCCGCCAGGTTCCAGCAGACCGGCCCGATCGAATGGCACCGGCACCGGCTCGAAACCAAGGTCGTCGACCAGGGCCGCCACCCGCTGCCGGGCCTCGGGGTCATCAGAGGCGACAGCGACCGCGCGCCGGTCGGGTGAGCCGGCCGGCCGGGCGTCGGCGATGTAGTCGT
>JBMNPP010000005.1:0-31581 GCA_050943675.1 Brooklawnia sp. | reverse complement strand
CTGCGGTCACATCACCTGATCGGGTGGGCACCAGCAGCACCCTGCTGCCACCTGCGATGGCAAGCTCGGAATCAGCTGGCGCGGCCAGCAGCACCATGCAACCCCGGCGGGTCGCCTCAGTGACCGTCGCCAGCAGGCCCGAGGGTTCATCGCCACCCGGCTCACTGCCGAGCACCACCACCAGGTCAAGCGGCCCGGCCCAACCCGGCAGCCCGGGCAGTGGCCAGGCCACCAGCGGGACCGGACAAACAGGTTCCATCACAGCCCGCACCAGGCGGGCCTCGGGACCGGCCACGACCACTCCGCGCGGGGCGAAGATCGCGCCCGCGGGCAGTTGGGCATCAGTGGCCTCGATCCTGATCCGGGCGCCGGCCCCGGCCAGGTGACGCAGCAGCCCGTCCTGGGCGGCCAGTGCCTCGCGGTCATCCAACCGTGCCTCGTTGAACTCGAAAACCATGGTCAGCGCGTGGGTCGGGCGTGGTCGGCCAGCAACATCGGCACCCCATCGGTGACGGGGTAGGCAAGCGCGCAACTCGCGTTCACGCAGACGAGTTCGGCGGCCTCGTAGTCGACGGCGAAGCTGCTATGGCAGGCAGGACAGGCCGCGATTTCGAGGAATTGCTTGGTCAGGCCGAGCTCATCGGGCGATTCAGTCATCGCGTTACTCCTTAAGCAGCCGCGGCCAGCCGCGGGATCAGTGTGCGGAGGTATTCAATTGTCTCGCGGGGCCCGGAAACCTCATGGCAGGCAACCCCGAGTTCAGCGACGGGATAGTCATTGCCACCCGGCATCAACCGGTCACCGATGAAGATCATCTGGTCCAGCCCGATTCCGGTCTTCTCCGACAACGCCTTCATGCCATACGCCTTGTCGATACCGGGTGCGGTGATGTCCACCGAGGTCGAACCACCGGCCCGCACCTCGAGATCAGGCAATAGCTCCGCGACTGCGGCCCGCAGCCGTTCACGCCTGCTGCCGTCGGGATCCCAGCGCCGCTTGGCCTCCACGGCCGCCTGTTGGCCGAGCGCCGAATAGGTGATCTGGGTGCCGCGGTCCTCGATCCGTTCGCCGCGCACCCGCTCGTCGGGCTCCCACAACCCCAATTCGTGTGCCGCCTGCTCGAGCGCCACCCGGGCGCGTTGTTTCTGGACGGGGCTCAGGTCGTGGGCGTAGATTTCGCGCCACTGCCCGTCCTCATGGCGCACATAGCGGGTGCCGCAGGTGGGCATCAGGTGCAGCTCGGACAGTTCGGTACGAGCAGGCAGCCGGGCAATCACCTGGTCAACGAACTGCTCATAACGTCCACCCGAGATGATGCAGACCGGGCTGACCGCCAGCAGGTCCGCCAGCACCTCGGCCATTTCGGCGTCCAGTGGCGCCTTTGATTCGGCCAGAGTGTCGTCCAGGTCGAAGGCGACCATACGGATATCTGCGGGATTCACCCGCCCAAGCCTAGCCTGCTTCAGCCCCGCTCTGCTCCCCCACGAGCCGCGTCAGCGATGACCCTCAAGTGCCCGCGACGACCGAGTTCGACCACACTGGCGGGGTCGGGGTTGATCGGCGCCTCGTCAGCGAAACCGATCTCTCGCACCGCATTGGCCAGGGCGAGCAGGTCGTCCTCGTCAGGCTCGGGGACGGCAGGCTCGGGCTCGGCCAACCGGATGACCTCCCAGCCCAGCGGCGCCGACATGCTGGCCGCGTGCGTGCGGCACAAGTCGTAGCAGCCGGGGGTGGCCTGCAGTGCCAGGGGCCCGAGCACCGCGGTGGAATCCACATAGGCATAGGTGAGGGTGGCCACCGCCCGGCCCTTGCATCCAGTTCGCGAGCACTGCCTGTTCATCACGGCTACAACCTAACCTGCGTCGCGGTGTTGGGATGGCATTGACCCCACCGGGGCGCCCGTGTCTCAAGTGCTACATGAGGTTAGGCTTGCCCCCATGACTGGCAGGCGCGATCGACATGGCAGGGGTGTGCGGGGGCCACTGGCCCTCCCCAATCCGCTGACCCGCACCGCTCTACGGGTGCCGCGCAGGCCGGGTGCTGCCGAGTTCTTCATCCAGGCCGTGACCGATTCGGTGCAGCGCCTGATGACCACCTGCCCGGACGCCCTGGTGGGTGTCGACATCGGTGTGGAGGACGTGCCCAGCGGGGCCTTCGACTGGGCCCTGCTGGACAGTGTTCCGCTGGCTGCGGCGATCGATGCCACTGGTTCACGGGCCGCCCGGATCGTGTTGTTCCGCCGTCCCCTGGAGCGCCGGTCAAGTGACCGGGCCGATCTGGCCGGCCTGGTGCACCTCACCCTGGTTGAGCAGCTTTCAGCACTGACTACGCGCCCGATGCACGAACTGGATCCCGATATCGACGACTGCTGAAACCGCTCAGCGGCCCAGGCCCCGTTCCACCTGGATTGGCATGGACGCCCGGGAGCGGGCGGCCTGGTGCAGCAGCGCGACGGCGAAACCGTCACCCTCGGCAGGCTCGAGCAACAGTGCAGCCGCAATGGGGGCGGTCGAGGTGACCCGCGCCATTCGGGCACCAGCTGGTATCTCGATGGCGGCCACCGAGCCGGGCGCGACAGTCCTGCTGGCCTCGGCCTGGTCGGCACCCCAATCAATGACCACCAGCGCTTCCCCTTCACCAGGATTGGCGACCTGCAGCATGCCGGGCCCGGGAATCACCGACACCAGGTCGACCGCCGAGGCGGTCTGCTCCTCGGACTGCCCCGGCTGGATGCCGAAGTCGTCGTTCCTGGTGATCACTGCGCTGGCAGCGAAGGCATCCCGGCCCGTGATGACCAACCCGACCGGTGCGCCCTCGAGTACCTCGGTGAGGTCGACTGCGACGGTGCGCTGGGCGTCCAGCGGGTAGGACTCGTAGCCGGGCAATGAATAGCGGCCGGCCTCACTGACCCCCTCGATCTGGACGACATTGCGCCCGGTGCCCGGATTGGTCAGCAGCAGCACGGCCCGCTCAGCCTCGGCCGGGATGGCCGAGATGGTGACCTGGGTGGACTGCACCGTGTTGGTGGCGAAGTCGGCGCCCGTGCTGCGGTCGACCTGACCAGCAACCATTACCCGGCCCACGCTGCTGCGGACCCGGGCCGCCACGGCATCGAGTTCGTCGGCATGGGGTTCGAGGTCGACCACCTGCTGGGAGTTGGCCGCAATGGTCAGCCCGCGCAGTCCCTCACCGGTGATCTCGCCGCCGGGGCCGCTGAGCGTGATGTCGATCAGCGCGTCCTGTGCTTCGGAATTGACGATCAGCAGCCTGGCGCCGCTGCCGCCCGGTAGTTGCACGTACTGGTCAGAAAGCGCGGCCCGGCAAAGGCCCCACCACAGCTTACCGTCATCCTCGATAAGGGAACCACCGGTGACACTTGACTGGTCCTGGGTCGGGGTGAGTACGACCGGTGCTGATTGACCGGGAAGCTGGACCGGGCCGTCCTCGGTGGTGGTGGCCTCCTGCCCTACTGGACGCATCAGGATGGCGCCCTCGGAACTTGCAGCGACCAGGGTGCTGGATGGCCCATCGGCGGCCGGGCAGTTGCGGCTGATGGCTGTCACCAGTGGCACGGTCTCGGGCAGCGGGGCCTCCTCGGCAGGAACCATGCCCACACCAAGCCCCAGCACCAGCGACCCGAGGGCGGCCGCAACAACCGGGATCAGGCCCCGGCGGTCGACTTCGGGCTGGAGCCTGGGCACCTTCGTGGCCACTGACTTGGCCTGCGACCTCGGCTTGCCGGCCTTCGCGGTCCCGGGTTTGGCCGGCTTTGGGGCCTTGACAGCTGGGGCGGGGTCCGGGGCTGCCCGGCTTGGGCGACGGCTCGGCTGGAAATCGACATCGGCGACCGCAGGTGCGTCCTCATCGGCCGCCCGGCTCGCCGAGCGACGGGGACGGACCTCGTGGTCATCATCAAGGGTGAAGCCGCGCCGCAGCGCGCTGATCTCGAGTTCGGTCTCTTCAAAACTGCGCTGTTCGTCGTCGGGCGGAAGGCCCCTTCTGGGTTTGCTCATTTCATGCCTCCCTTGCGGGATGAGGCGATGGCTCGTCTGGGTGAGTGTGCCTTCTGGGCGGTGGGAGCTGTCAGCACCAGCAATACCAGACCGATGAACACAGACCACACCACCGCAAAGCCGTCAGTGCCCAGCCGGTAGCCGAGCTCTCCGGTGCGGCCACCGCTGGCCCAGGCCTGCCGCCAGTCACCCGAGTCAGCCGGTACCAGTTCGACTCCGTCGATCCAGGCCCGCCAGTTGGGGTCCTGCGGCTCGCTGAGCACGATCAGCCCATCGGCGTCGGCCTGGGCCACCTGCCGGTCGTGGATCGGCTGTTCACCATCGGCGACCCGCAACATGGCCCGGCTGGGTTGGCTGGTGACGGTGAAGATGACCGTCTGGTCATCGGCGGGGGCCATGTCCAGTTGCGGGGTGGACGACAGCGCGTTGGCCGCCTCCAGGGTTGAACCCCGGAGCCAGACATGCCCGACCCCGAGCCTGCCAAGTCGTTCGGCGAGGTCGTCGGAGGGTTGGCCCTGCGCGATCTGCTGGGCCGCCTGCCACAGCTCGTCATGAGCTGTTTCACCGGTATCGCTGGAAAGCAGGGGCACCTCGGCACTCCCCCAGGCCGGGCTGGTTACCGAGGCCAGGTTGAACCGGGCGGTTCCACTGCTCAGGTCGACCATGAGGGTGCGGGTGGCGCGGTCAGATGCCTCGCCGCCAGTGACGTAGGTGGGCAGGCTCTCACCGCCCCGGTCCAACGGCTGGGTGGCCCCGATCACCCACCAGGCCATGCCAAGCGCCAATGCCACAGCGAGCAGCCCGCCCAGGATCCTGCGCGTCCGCACCACGGTGGCGCGACCGGCCAGGTCGTCAGGGCTGTCATCGACAGTGCGTTCTGGCCTGCGCCCGATCCCGTGGGCGGCCAGGAGCAGCAACCCGAACAGGCCGATCAGTAACCAGCCGTTCGGATCGGGACGAACCCCGATATCAGCCACCGTGACCACCAGGCGGGTCACCAGCACCGCCATGACCGGTGGCGCGAAGGCCAACACCAATAGTCCGATGCGCTCCGGTCCAGCCAGGCCCCTGGCCCGGCTCGCTCCGAGCACGCCAACCACCAGGAGCAGGCCGATCGCCAATATCGCGAAGAAGCTGAAGGCCCCGGGCAATTGGGCGCTGCCGGTCAGTACCTGCAGGGCCCCCGGTGCGGTGCCGGCTGGCCGGGTGGCCGGATCAGCGCCCACCAGCAGTCGTCCCGGGTCGCTGAACAGCCTGGGCAGCCAGGGCAGCAGCCACAGCGCAGAACCACCGGCAGTCATCAGGGCACCGCGCAGGTCGCGGCGACGCCAACCGGCATATCCGGCCGCGATCGCAGCAACGAGCCAGAACCAGGGCATTGAACCGGCAAGCACCCCCGCCAGCAAGGCAATTCCGGCCGGGGCCCGCCAGCCCTCGGCCCCGCTGGTCGGCCCGGTCAGCCAGCGTTGCATCAACAGTCCGATGAGGGGCAGGACGATGGCCAACACGGTCAGGTCGATCGACCCGGCACCGGTCACGCCGATGAGCGGCAGCAGCACGCCCCACAGGCAGGCCAGGATCGGCGTCCACCAGCCGTGCCCCATGATCGGGCGCAGGAAGTGGAAGGCGGTCCACGCAGCCAGTGCCGGGCCGCCCAGCACCACCAGGGTCGCGAACCAGTCGGGTTGACCGAATGTTGCCGTGGAACCCAGCGCCATCAGACCCAGCCAGGGAGCATTCGACCCAGCCATGCCAGGGGCTGACTGCGCCCAATTGGCCCACGCCTGACCAAGCGTGTCAGGGGCGGGCAGGAGCGCCGGACCGGACAACAGACCGAACCGCATCAGGCTGCGGCTGGCCACCAGGCTGAGCACCAGCATCACCAGCGCGCCGATAAAGGCAGGCGACCAGAACCGGGCGCGTCGCTGCGAACCGGCGAAATCGTCACCGGTGAGTTCATCGATCATCCCGCCGTCTTCATCGACCAGGTCGTAGTACTGGTCGATGACGGTGCCTGCGACCCTGTCGATGAACCGACGCATTCCCCAACCCCGGGCAGGCAGCAGCCCCTCGGGCACCTCGTCGGCACCCTCCTCGGAAAACTTCTGGGCCACCTCGATCAGGTGGCTGCGGTCCTGACGGACCTGACGGGCAGCGCGCAATTGACCGGCAGCCAGCCGGGGCGACTTGCCGAGCAGCAGACCGAACGCAGTGAACAACGACTGGATGGAAAGCCTGGCAATCTTGCTCGCCGGGTTCCTGGCATGCATGACCACCACTGCCATCCCCGCGGCGTGGTCTGCCTGCACTGAATCAGGGGCCAGCTGGCTGTCGCGCAGACCGACCCGGCCTGCCTCGACATGGCGCAGCGAGGCCTTTGGGCAGGTCCGCACCAGCATGCCCTTGGCGTTGGCCCGCCAGCCCAGATCGACCCCATCCCGGAACAGCGGGACGGAGGGATCGAAGCCGTCCAGTGCCTGCCACGCGTCCATGGTGATGAACATGCCGGCAGTGGATGCACCGAGCACCCGGGCTGGTTCGAGCTGGTGCTGGTCAATATCGCCTGGTTCGACAGTCAGGACGCGGGCCCCGGACGGCGCGATCGATTCACCCACCGCGCTCATCTGGTCGGGGTGGTTGCGTCGTTTGGGATGCAGCAGTTTCGGGACCAGGATCGCCGGGCGCCGGCCATCCTCACCGGCTTGTTGTGAAGAGAGCAGCAGTTCGGTCAGGGCATGGCGTGAGGGTGCGGAGTCGTCGTGCAACAACCAGAGGAAACGTGGCTTGAAGTCTCCATCGGTGGCCGCTGCGACCGCCTGCTGGACGTTCGCCCCGAATCCCTCATCGGCTGCGCCGGTGAGCACCTGGTGTACCAGGCCGTCGGCGAGCCCTTTGTCGAGCAGTTCACGTGAACCATCGGTGGAGCCGGCATCGACGGCGATCAGGCGGCCGGGTTGGGCATCCAGCCTTGCCAGGGCGACCAGGGTACGGGGCAGCCATTGCTCGCCATTGTGCGTCACGAGCACCGCCAACACGTCGCTGGCGTCTACCTGTGGTGGGGTTTCGTCGGGCTGCTCATGCGCCCAGGCCCACATGTCGTCCGGCTGGTCCATCACACGCAGACTACCCGCACCACTGATTAGACAGCGCGCTTCTTGAGCTTGCGGCGCTCCCGCTCGGACAGGCCACCCCAGATGCCGAACCGCTCGTCATTTGCCAGTGCATATTCCAGGCACTCGGCCCGGACCTCGCAGCTAAGGCAGACCCGCTTCGCCTCACGCGTCGAGCCGCCCTTCTCGGGGAAGAATGCCTCCGGGTCGGTTTGCGCGCACAGCGCCTGCTCTTGCCAGGCCAGGGCGCCTTCCTCGGTCGTGTCGACAAGCGCCAGCTTGGTGTGCATTGCGACTCCTGATTCCTCATGCGCCAAGATCCTACAAAGATGAAATTACACCCTTGTAGTTCGTAGCGTGTCAAGTTGTCGGAATCAGAATGAATCTGCTAGGCCAGCCCTACGACTCATCGGTAACCGGCGGGCGGGCAGGAGTCCAGTCGGGGGCCGGCCGGCGTGCCCGCTCTTCGGGTTCGGGCAGCTCATCGGCAGGTCCGGCGGGGGCCGTGCCGGAAGCGGCCTGCGAGGCCGTGGTCCACGGCAACTGCTCGGGAGGCCGGCCGCCACGTGACCACAGCTGACGGCTTTGTTTCGGCTCAGGACGCAGCACGGGCTGCGGCTCGGAAGCGGTTGCCGGCTGGGCGGGCAACTGCGGTGCAGCAGCACCGGTGGCGGCGTCCCCGGCGCGCTGCCACTGGACTCCGACGGCTTGTTTGGGATCCCAGGTGGGTTGCCGGCCCGGCTGCTGCGCTTGCTGGCCGGGCTGTTCGGGCGGCGGGGGTTGTTCGTCCACCAGCACCCGGAGGCGCCACAACACCAGTGCGCAGGCCGCCTTGGCGAAGGTCTCGATGAGCCCACCCACGGCAGCCAGTACGCTGCCCAGGCTCGGCCCGCCGAACAGCCCGAACACCCACAGGACCAGTGCGAAAACAGTGGCGACGCTGACCACCCCGGCCGCGGCAGTCACCAGTTGACGGGCATGCAGCACCTGCGGGCGGACCAGTGTGCAGGCCAGCGCGAGCGCCAGGACGAGGAAGACCCAGATGAGCGGCACTGAACTGGCGGCTGATTGCTGGGCGGCCGCTGCCAACCGCATACCGCGGGCCAGCAGGATTCCGAAGTGGCCCATCCCGACCACCACCTGGAAACCCACCACCGCCATTGCCGCCAGCAGGGCGCCGGCCCGTAATCGCTTCGCGTAGTCGATCATCGTTGCTCCATTCAGGCCAGTTCTACCGAGATCTCGCTCGCCACGCGATCGGCCAGTCCCCTGACCTGCTGCGAGGCACTGAGCGGGCCGGCCAGAGTCGCGTTCGCGGTGCGTACCACCACGGCATCATGCAGCCCGACGACACCCAGGACCGAGCCCGGGTCGGTGTTGATCAACAGGTTTCCGGTGGCGTCGCTGGTCAGCACGGTCCCGATCACCGCATTGCCGGTGGAGTCGCGGTCGAGCACCTCGTACAGCGACTCGTAGCTGCCGACGTCTGCCCACTGGATGGCCAGTTCGATGCCTGCGATGTGGGCGCTGCCCTTGCCCCGCGAGACAGGTTCCATGACCGCATAGTCGACCGAAATCCTGACAAGTCCGGGATATATCTCGGCGAGTCGTTCCGGGTGTTCGGCCAGCTGGCAGACCTGGGAGTGTGTGTCGGGCAGCAGCACGGCCAGTTGGTCGAGCAGGGTTTGGGCCCGCCACACGAACATCCCCGCATTCCACCAGTAGCGTCCGGAGGCCAGGTATGCCTCAGCCGTCCCGGTGTCGGGTTTCTCCTTGAATTCGTTGATGCGGCTGGCCACCCCGTAACCGGGCAGGTCTTCGCCTCGTTCGAGGTAGCCGTAGCCGGTGTGCGGGCTGGTGGGCGGCACCCCGAAGGTGACCAGCACGTTCGGGTCATCGGTGGCCAGCCGAAAGCCGGCCTCCAGTGCGTCGATGAAGGATGCGACCGGGCGGATCAGCTGGTCGGCCGAGACGACCGCCATCACTGCGTCCGGATCGTGGCGGGCCAGCACGGCGGCAGGCCAGGCGACCGCATTCAGGGAGTCACGCCCCTCGGGTTCACCGAGCAGGTTCTGTGCGGGCAGGCCCGGCAATTGCTCGGCGACCACATCGGCGTAGGCGGCGCCGGTGCAGACCAGGATGTTCGCCTCGGGCACCACCTGCCGGACCCGGTCGTGGGCGAGTTGCAGCAGGCTGCGTCCATCGAACAGCCGCAGCAACTGCTTGGGCTGGCCCTGGCGCGAAAGCGGCCACAGCCGTTTGCCTGAACCACCAGCCATGATGACTACGTACCGCATTCACCAAGGCTATCGAAGTGCCCTGCGGGCTGCGCGCGGTAGCTGGCGGCTTTACGATGGTCGGATGGTCCAAGCAGCCAGGCCCCGACCCAGCGGCGATGTGGTGTCACAGCTGGAGCGTCGCGTGGCAACCCAGGGCAGTGGGCCACTGATCACCTGGTACGACCTCGACCAGGGGCATCGCACCGAGTTGTCGGGGCGGACCTTCGCCAATTGGGTTGACAAATCCGCCAATCTGCTGGTGTCGATGGGAGTCGAGGATTACCCACGAGTGGCGAACACCCTGCTGGCGACCCACCCGGGCAACTGGGTGGGGCTGGTGTGGACGATGGCCATCTGGCAACTGGGCGGCCAGGTGGTGGCCACTCAACGCAATGAACTTGCTTCCACCGACTCACTGGACGCCGCGGTCGTGGGACCTGCCGACGCCCACCCGGTGCCCGGGGTCGAGACCATTGCCTGCTCACTGCACCCGCTGGGCGCCGGCTTTGTCACCCGCCCAACCGGTGTAACCGACTACGCCGAGGTGTTGAGCCAGCCCGATGTGCACTGGCGGGTACCCGCCGGCGACCCGGTCTGCTTTGAATCCGACCGGCTCATCGACTGGGCAGAGTTGGCTGCCACCCCACCCAGCGCTGAGCGGGTATTGATCCGCCCCGGCACAGACCCGTGGGTGACCACACAGCAGGCCCTGGTCGGACCGGTGCTGGGCGGTGGCTCGGCAGTAATCGTGATTGGCGGGGACGACACAGCGGTCTCCCGGGTCGCCGACCAGGAGCGGGCGCGTCAGGAGTGAGACCCCGACCAGCCCGAGTAGCCTGACTGCCATGACCGACAGCCCGGACAAGCGACAGGCGGACCTGGAATGGCTCTACGGCCGGGATGCCTCCAGCGCCCCCGCCCCGCGAGCCGATCAGCCGGCGCCTGCTCGTCCCCGCGTCGCCAGTGAGCCCTACGACTCATCCGACCTGCCGCCGCCACGGCGTCCGGTGGCGCCGACCCCCCGGCCTGAGCGAGCCAATCCCAGACCCGAGCGGCGGGCTGCCCAGCCCCAGCAGCCTGGTGAGCGGCTCGTACCCGGGCAGCGCCCGCGCCGGCGGCGTCCACGACGGGCGGCCAGGTTGCTGCGGCTACTGCTGCTCTTGCTGGTGGGGCTACTCACCTGGTTGATCGCGGTGCCGGTGCATGCGGTTGGCCAGATGGACAAGGTTGACCAATCGGCCGGCACCGACCGGCCCCGCAGGCAGCCGGGCACTGCGGTGCTGCTGGTGGGCAATGATGCCCGCCCCGACACCGGCCAGAGCGACGACGGCGGGCAGCGCGCCGACACGATCATGCTGCTCTACCGGCCGCGATCAGGGCAGTCCGTGCTGGTCAGCCTGCCACGCGACTCGCTGGTCACGATCCCCGGGTATGGGCAGGGCAAGTTGAACGCCGCCTACGCCTTTGGGGGTGCAGCACTGCTGACCCAAACCGTTGAGCAGGCCACCGGCATCCGCATCGACGGCTACCTCGAGGTCGGCTTCGACAGCTTCGCCGGCCTGGTGGACGCGGTGGGCGGTGTGGAGGCCTGCCCGGACTTCGCGCTGACCAATCCCGATACCGGCCTGTACATCGAACCGGGCTGCCAGTTGATGGACGGCCAGGCGGCGCTGGCCTACGTCCGGATGCGCTATGAGGATCCCCGCGGCGACATCGGGCGGGCCGAACGGCAGCGCGAGATCATCGGCAAGATCGTCGACAAAGCGGTGTCCCCGGCCAGCGTCATCAACCCGGTGCGCTATTGGCGGCTGACCCATTCGGTGGCCGGCATGATCACCCGCGGTGATGAGACCTCGATACTCAACCTCGCCGCTGGCGGGTTGGCACTGCTCGACGTGGCCGGTGGCAATGGCCTGTCGCTGGTCGCACCGATCGCCGACCCGGCCGGCTGGTTCGAGGGCACCTCGGTGGTGATCTGGGACGAGGCAGCAGCAGCCCAGCTATTCGGCGAGATCGCTGCCGGCGACACCTCCCAGCTCGCTCGGTTCAGTGGCTGAGTGCGCCCCCGGCCCCGTCCGTCCGGGACGTCTGACGGAGCAGTTGCCCAGTTGACTCCTGCCGGTTCAGCCCCCGACCCGGCATTGCGGCAGGCTTGGGGCATGCTCAAGGTCTCGCACCTAACAAGAACATTCGGTGACCTGAAAGCCGCGGACGATGTCTCGTTCGCGGTGCCGGCAGGGCAGATGATCGGCTTCGTCGGCGCCAACGGCGCCGGCAAGACCACCACGATGCGGATGATCATGGGTCTGCTCACCCCCGATGCTGGCGCGGTCACCTGGGACGGCCAGCCCATCACCCGGCAGATCCGTTCCCGGCTGGGGTACATGCCCGAGGAACGCGGGCTGTACGCCAAGCAACCCATCATCGACCAGCTGGTCTACCTGGCCCGATTGAAGGGCATGACACCCGAGGGTGCCCGCACCGAGGCCGCCGCACTGATGGAGCGGTTCGGCCTGGGCGACCGGCTCAAGGACAAGCTGGAAAAGCTCAGCCTGGGTAACCAGCAGCGTGTGCAGATCGCTGCTGCGGTGATGGCTGGCCCGATCGGGCTGATCCTGGACGAACCCTTCAGCGGCCTGGACCCGAAGGCGGTCGACCAGATGGCCGCCCTGCTGGCCGAGCGGGCCAGCAGCGGCGTCCCGGTGTTGTTCAGCAGCCACCAACTCGACCTGATCGACAGGCTTTGCGATGGCCTGGTGATCCTTAACGAGGGACGCGTGGTTGCCGCCGGCAACAAGGCCGACCTGGAATCCCAGGGCGCGCTGCGGCACCGCCTGGTTGTTGACGGCGATGCCGGATGGGTGCGCGGACTGCCCGGCCTGCGCATTGACGACGTGGACGGCGGCACCGCGTTGCTCGAGATCACCACCCCCGGCGCCGAACGCGAACTGCTCGCAACAGCACTGCAGCGCGGCAACCTGATCGAATTCGCGCGCGTGCGGCCCACACTTTCCGAGATCTACCGAGAGGTGACGGCATGAGGGCCAACCACACCAGGCAACCTGCCTGGCTCACCGTGGCCGTCCGCGAGATCATGGTGAAGCTCACCGACAAGACCTTCCTCATCGGCACCCTCACCACGGTGGTGCTGCTGGGCGCAGGTATCGCCGCCGGCTATTTTCTGGGCAACCGACCCTCGACAACCGACCTGGTGGTCACCAGCGAGCCGGCCGCGGCCCTCGCGCAGGCGGTGGACGCGGTGGTCAAAGCAGACAACCCGGACAATGCCGTCAACCTGACCCGGGTCGCTGACGAGGGTGCCGCCCACGACCTGCTTGCCGACGGCCAGGCAGACGCCTGGCTGGCCCAGGGCAGCAATGGTGGCTGGGTGCTCACCTGGCAGTCCGAGCCGGGCGGCCGTTTCGAGGCCGCGCTCAGCCAGGTACTGACTGCGCAGACGATCACTGACCTGTCGGCCAGAGCGGGCAGTACGCCCGGTGAAGTGCACCAGCAGATGAGCTTCGAGTCGAAGGTGCTGGAGGGTGATGCCCAGGGGATGATGGGCTACTTCGTCGGCCTGGCCTTCGCGGTGCTGTTCATGATGAGTTCGATGCTGTATGGCATGCAGATCGCCCAATCGGTGATCGAGGAGAAGCAATCACGCATCATCGAGATCCTGGTTTCGGTGATCCCGGTGCGGGCACTGCTGGCCGGCAAGGTGGTGGGCAATACGCTGATCGCCGTCGGGCAGATGGCCCTGCTGCTGGGGGTCGGCTTGCTGGGTGTGGCGCTCACCCCGATCAGTGAGGCACTGCCCAACCTGGGTTCAGCGGTCGGCTGGTTCCTGGTCTTCTTCCTTGCCGGCTTCCTCGCGTTGGCCTGCATCTGGGCGGCTGCTGGTGCGCTCGGCACCCGCAATGAAGACCTGCAGCACACCTCGCAACCGCTGACCTGGCTGCTCATGGTGGTCTACTTCGCCGGGTTCCTGGCGACCGGCCAGTTGCGGGTGGTGCTCAGCTTTGTGCCCATCATCTCGTCCATCCTGATGCCGGTCCGCATCGTCGACGGCACTGCAGACTGGTGGGAACCCTTTGTCGCGCTGACGTTGAATCTCGCATTCGCAGCCGGCATGGTGCTGCTGGGTGAACGCATTTACCGCCGCGCCCTGCTGCAAACCCAGGGCAGGCTCAGCTTCAAGCAGGCATTGACCGCCGGGCTGGAGCCAGTCGCCTAGAGGACGCCAGCCGGGCCGGGCCGGTGGAGGTCTCGGGCAGGCAGCGCGTCCTGACGGGTCAGGTGTCCGGCTGCGACCTGATCGCGTCGCGGACCCTGGCGCCCTTGGCGTTCGCAGCTGCCCGCAGGTCCTCCTGGAATTGCAGCATTTGCTGAGTCAGTCCCGGGTCACCTGCTGCCAACATCCGCACTGCCAGCAGGCCGGCATTGCGGGCATTGCCGATGGCCACTGTGGCCACCGGGACGCCGGCGGGCATCTGGACTATCGACAGCAGCGAATCCATCCCGTCCAGGTATTTCAGCGGCACTGGCACCCCGATCACCGGCAGGGGTGTCAGCGCTGCCAGCATGCCCGGCAGGTGCGCAGCACCACCGGCGCCGGCGATGATGCAGCGCAGCCCGCGGGTGTGGGCCTGGCGGCCGTAGTCAACCATCTGTTCAGGCATCCGGTGGGCAGACACCACATCGGCCTCGAAGGCGATACCGAATTCCCGCAGTGCCTGCGCGGCCGGCTCCATCGTCGGCCAGTCCGAATCCGAACCCATCACAATGCCAACCAGTGGCTTGTTGTCCATCTTCATCCTTCCCTGATCTCACCCATGAGGTATCGGGCCGCATGCTGGGCTCGGGCCCGCACGTCGGCGAGGTCGTCGCCGTAGGCGACCACGTGGCCCACCTTTCGTCCGGGCTGCACCTGCTTGCCATAAAGTTCGACGCGCAGCCGGGGGTCGCGGGCGAAACAATGCAGCAATTCGCTGGTCAGGTCCGTGATGGCACCGCCCAGCACATTGACCATCGCGCACCAGGGCTGCCGGGCACGCGGGTCCCCCAGTGGCAGGTCGAGCACGGCCCGCAGGTGGTTCTCGAACTGGCTGGTGTGTGCCCCGCCGATGGTCCAGTGCCCGGTGTTGTGGGGACGCATCGCCAACTCGTTGACCACGACCTCGCCGGTGGGTCGCTGCATCAACTCGATTGCCAGCACCCCGACGACTTGCAGTTCGTCAGCGATATCCAGGCCGAGCCGGGTGATCGCGGAGGCCTGCTCATCGCTCAGCCCCGGTGCCGGGGTGATGGTTTCGCGGCACACCCCGGCAACCTGCACGGTCTCACTGACCGGGTAGGCCACCGCTTGGCCGGACGGTGAGCGCACGATCAGCACCGACAATTCGCGGGTGAAGTCGACGAACTCCTCACCGATGATCTCGACCTGCTCGCCTGCCGAGTGCTGTTTCGCCTCATCGAAGGGCACCTGGCACTGCTCGGGGCCGGTCAGCTTCCACACCCCGTGCCCGTCATACCCCCCGCGTGAGGCCTTGGCGATGATCGGCCAACCGGTCAGCTCACCGAACTCACGCAGCGCCTGGGCGTCCGGGCAGTGCCGCCAGGCGGGCGCCGGGGCGTCCAGCGCACTGGTCAGGCGCTGGCGCATCAACAGTTTGTCCTGGGCGTACTGCAGGGCATGCGGTCCGGGCCGCACAGCCATCCCGTCGGCGACCAGCCCCCGCAGGGTCCTGGTCGGCACATGCTCATGGTCGAAGGTCAGCACATCGCACTGGGCGGCGAACTCGCGGACGGTCGCCTCATCGGTGTAGTCACCCACCACCACGTCACGAATCACCTTGGCAGCGCCGGTTTCGGGCCCCTCGGCGAGTAACCGGAGGCCCACCCCGAGCGAGATCGCCGGCGCATACATCATGCGGGCCAGCTGTCCGCCACCAATAACCCCAACGGTGCTTGATCGACTCACCGCCCCAGCCTAACGGGCGTGCCATGATGACCCCATGACGACGCACATCGTGACCACCGGTGGTGGCGGTTTCTCAATGTCACCGGACTCGGCGTCCACCAATCTCGACCGTTACCTGGTCGAGCTGACTGGCCGGCGCGCCCCAATGGTGTGTTTCGTGCCGACCGCCTCAGCTGACGACGCCACCTATATTCGCCAGTTCCTCACTGCGTACGGCGCACTCGGGGTGCGCACCATGGTGTTGACGCTGTGGCATGAGGCAGCGACCTCGGTTGCCCGGCTGGCACACGCCGACCTGATCCTGGTGGGCGGCGGGTCGACAGTGAACATGCTGGCGCTTTGGCGGGCCCACGGCGTCGACCGGGCGCTACGCGCACGCATCGACGGGGAACGCCCAGTGGTACTGGCGGGCACTTCGGCCGGGGCCAACTGCTGGTACCACAGCTGCCTGACCGACTCCTTCGGTGATTACCGCCCACTGCGGGACGGCCTGGGGGTACTACCTGGCAGCTTCTGCCCGCACTGGGATGGCGAATCCGAACGCCAGCCCGTCTACACCCGAGCCGTCGCCAATGGTGATCTGCCAGCCGGGTACGCCTCCGATAATGGCGCGGCCCTGCACTGGGTGGACGGCAAACTGCGCGGCGCAATCACCGAAGTGCCCGGGGCCACCGTCTACCGCATCGCTGCCAGCGATGAACCAGCCACCGGTGGGCTGTTGATCGAGCCCCTGCCGGCCGAACTGCTCTAGCCTGCCGGGTGCTGCCCGGCATCAAGGTCCAGGGCCAAACTGGCCTCGAGGGATAGCTCACCAACCGCCTCGGCCATCGCCTTGACCTGGGGCAGGTTATCCATCCGCAGCCTCTTTCCGGACGCCATCGTGAGCAGCAGGGTCCCCGAACCGAAGCCCAGGTCGCCGGCCCGCCGCGAGAAGGCGACATCGCTGATCCGGTCCAGCGGCACCTCATGGCGAACCCGGGCGAACAAACCACTGCGCGTGAGGAGTCGCCGGGTAGTCAGAGTGGTGCGGGTGCTGGCCCACCGCAACACTGGTCGGACCACCATGAACCACCCGGTCAACAGCGCGAGCCCAGCCAGCGCATACTGTCCCTCCGGGCGCCACTGCGGAGGCACCAGAGCCAGCCCGGCACCGGTCAACCCACCCAGGCAGATCAGTGCGATGGCCGGCCAGATCAGTACCCGGCCATGGGGGCGGGTGCTGTTGATGAGTTCCTCCCCCTCCAACAGCTTCATCGAAGGTGCACCACGTCGCCTGCAGCAAACTCGCGCACCCGGCCACCGGTGGCGACCAGGATCTCGCCGTTGCTGCCTACCCCGACTGCCTGACCGGTGACCGAAGGCCCGTCGGGTGATTGCTCGTCCAGGTGCACCCGCACCTGTCGACCCACAGTGGCGCACCCCGCCGCGTATTCGGAACTCAGGTCTTCACCGGCGTCCCAGCGACCGGCCAGTTCACCGAGGCGACGCAGGACGGCGGCGAGCAGTTCGTCCTTGTCAGTGGGCAGCCCCGCCAGCAGCAGGCTGGTGGCGTGTGGCACCGGCAACTCGTCCTGGCTCATCGAGACGTTGATCCCCCAACCGCAAACTGCGGCGTCCCCCGCACTGGTGGGCACCCGCTCGGACAGGATGCCGCAGATCTTGCGGCCATCAACCAGCACGTCGTTGGGCCATTTCAGGCTGACCCGATCGCCGCCACCCAGGCTGCGGATGCCGTCGGCGACCGCCAGTCCCACCAGCAGCGACAGCCAGCCCCAGTCCCGCAGGGGACGTCGTGGCCGCAGCAGTGCAGACACCGAGACCGATGATCCGGGTGGCGACTGCCAGGCGCGGTCGAAGCGGCCCCGACCCGCATGCTGGTGCTCGGCGACCAGCACCAGGCCAGCCGGTTCGCCATCCCTGGCCAGGCCGACCAGATCGGCATTGGTGGAGCCCGTGGCCTGCAGGCAGCGCACCCGCCAGCCAGCGCCCGGCCCCAGCAGGGCGGCGATCCGATCAGCGTTGGCAGCAGTGGTGGCCGGCATGAGAGCAGCCTAGTAGCCCTGCCAACCGGCCAATCGCGGCTATCTTGGTCGACATGGAGGTTGACATCAACACCACCGCTGGCAAGCTCACTGACTTGGGCATCCGCATGGAACAGGCCGTTCATTCGGCTGGTCCGCAGGCTGTTGAGAAGCAGCATGCCCGGGGCAAGATGACCGCACGGGAACGCGTCCTGACACTGCTCGACGAGGGCAGCTTCACCGAGATGGACGAATTCGCCCGGCACCGCGCCACCACATTCGGGCTGGACGCGAAGAAGCCCTACGGCGACGGGGTGATCATCGGGGTGGGCGCCATCCACGGGCGCCCGGTGTGTGTATTCAGCCAGGATGTCGGTGTCTTCGGTGGATCGCTTGGCGAGACCTATGGCGCCAAGATCGCCAAAATCATCGACTTCGCAACCAACACCGGCTGCCCGCTCATCGGCATCAACGAGGGCGGCGGGGCCCGCATCCAGGAAGGTGTGGCCTCACTGAGTGCCTATGGCGACATCTTCCTGCGCAACGTGCTCGCATCGGGCGTGGTACCCCAGATCAGCCTGATCATGGGTGCCGCGGCTGGCGGCCACGTCTACTCCCCCGCGCTGACGGATTTCATCGTGATGGTTGACCAGACCAGCCAGATGTTCATCACCGGCCCGCAGGTGATCAAGACCGTCACCGGTGAGGACATCTCGATGGAGGACCTGGGCGGCGGGCGCGCCCACAACACCCGCTCGGGTGTGGCGCACTACCTGGCTGCTGACGAGGCCGACGCGCTGGAATATGTGCGCGAACTCATCACCTTCCTGCCGCAGAACAACCTTGAGGACGCCCCGGTCTATGAGTGGGCCACCGACGCGGACCTCGACTTCACCGACCGAGACCGCAAACTGGATTCGCTGATCCCCGACAACCCGGCACACGCCTACGACATGCGTGACGTGATCCGCACCGTCGTCGACGATGACGAATTCCTCGAGATCATGGAACTGTACGCCCCCAACATCATCTGCGGCTTCGGCCGTATCGAGGGCCGCAGCATCGGCATAGTGGCCAACCAGCCCATGGTGCTGGCGGGCACCGTCGACACCAAGGCCTCCGAGAAGGCGGCCCGCTTCGTCCGCACCTGCGACTCATTCAATATTCCGGTGCTCACCTTCGTCGATGTGCCCGGCTTCCTGCCCGGTGTCGAGCAGGAACACGACGGCATCATCCGGCGGGGAGCCAAGTTGATCTACGCCTACGCCGAGGCCACCGTGCCATTGATGACGGTGATCACCCGCAAGGCCTACGGCGGCGCATACATCGTGATGGGCTCCAAACACCTGGGCGCTGATGTGAACCTGGCCTGGCCCACCGCCCAGATCGCGGTGATGGGCGCCGAGGGTGCAGTCGAACTGCTGTATCGCAAGGAACTGGCTGCAACCGATGACCGCGGCAAGCTGTCCCAGGAACTCGTCGAGCACTACAACCAGACCCTGGCCAACCCCTACCTGGCTGCCGAACGCGGCTACATCGATCAGGTGATCTACCCCCACGAGACCAGGTCACAGGTGATCCGCTTCCTGCGACTGCTGCGCACCAAGCGCGCTTCACTGCCACCCAAGAAGCATGGGAACATCCCGCTATGAACACCCAACCGGAAATCGAGGTGCTGCGCGGCACCCCCGATGATGACGAATTGGCCGCGCTGCTGGTGGTACTTGCCGCCGAACTGGCCGAGCCGCCACCGGCCAGACCCAATACCGACCGGCCGATGGCTGGGGGCTGGAATTCCTATTGGCGGCGGGTCCGGCACCCATTCGTGTACGGGCCGGAAGCCTGGTCTGGCAGCCTTCGCTGAATTTCGCTGAGGGTTGGAACTTTCTGCCGTTTGCCCACGGCAGAGGGCTGGAGTGAACTTGAATGTTCTCAACGGCTACACCGCGGGGTGAGGGCCAGCCAAGGAGTTCAAATGACAGCCATCGACGACATCTTGAACAAGCTTCCCATCGACCAACTTGCCAGCCAGTTGGGCACCGACCCCGACACCATCAAGCAGGCTTCCGCCACGGCGATCGACTCGTTGATGGGCGGTCTGCAGCAGAATTCGTCCGATCCGGTGGGTCAGCGCTCACTGGCGGCCGCACTGAAGGACCACACAGCCAGCCCACTGCTGGCCAGCGATACCTCGCTCGACCTGAGCAAGGTCGACCCGGACGATGGCGCCAAGATCGTCCGGCACGCGCTTGGCGCTGACCCTGCGACCGCGGCCAAGAGCCTGACCGGCGGCGCCAACGCGGGTCTGGTGCAGCGACTGCTGCCGATGCTCGCCCCGGTGGTGCTGGCCTACCTGGCCAATCGGCTGGGCGGCCAGGGCTCGGGCAAACAGCAACAGGCCCAGCAGGGCGGCAGCATCCTGGACGCGATCCTGGGCCGCAGCAGTGACCTGGGTGGTTCGTCCAGCCAGGATTACCAGCGCGGTTACACCGATGGCTACAACGCTGCCCGCCAGGAACAACAGCAGCAGGGCGGCATGAACCTGGGTGACCTGATCGGCGGCCTGATGGGCGGCGGCCAGCCGCAACGCCAGCAGTCGAGTGGCCTTGGTGGGCTGCTCGGGGGTTTGTTCTCGTAGCATGGGCATGTGGCCAGACAATTGACCGATCCGCAGCACTGGCAGGTGATCCTGGGCTCCAGCTCACCTGCCAGGTTGCTCAGCCTGCAGCAGGCGGGCATCGAACCCGAAGTCATCGAACCGGACGCCGACGAGGACTCCATTGAGCACACCAATGCCACCGAAGTGACCGGGGCCCGGGCGCGCCTAAAGGGCGAATCGGTACTCCAGCAACTGCAGGCCGCCGGACGGCTGACCGAACCGCTGGTGCTGCTGGCCTGCGATTCGATGCTCGAGGTCGAGGGGCGCATCTACGGCAAACCGGGCACCCCGGAGGCTGCGATCGTCCGGTGGTACCGCATGCGGGGTCGCCAGGGTGTGCTCTACACCGGACACCACACCGCGGTGATCCGCGGACCACACGACATCGCGCACCAGGTGCGGGTGGCCCAGACCGGTGTCACCTTCGCTGACCTCACTGATGCCGAGATAGCTGCCTACGCGGCCACCGGCGAACCGCAGCGAGTGGCCGGCGGCTTCACCATCGACGGCTACGGAGGCGCGTTCATCACCCGCATCTCGGGTGACCCGCACAATGTGGTCGGCATCTCGCTGCCCCTGGTGCGTCAGATGCTGCTCGACCTGGGCGTGGCATGGCACTCCTTGTGGAATCAGGATTGACCGGCCCCACCCATCATCGCCAGAGGCGTGCCCAGCCTGGCCAGACGCCCTAGACTCCGATCATGACGATCACCAAGCTGCTCGTTGCGAACCGCGGCGAGATCGCGGTGCGCATCATCCGGGCTGCCCGCGACGCCGGAATCACTTCGGTGGCGGTCTATGCCGACTCGGACGCCGCCGCCCTCTTCGTCCAATTGGCTGATGAGGCCTTCGCACTGAACGGCGCCACCCCCGCCGAGACCTACCTCAACCAGGCCAAGCTGATCGACATCGCTGATCGCAGCGGTGCCGATGCAGTGCACCCCGGCTACGGTTTCCTGTCAGAGAATGCCGAGTTCGCCCAGCGGGTGATCGACACCGGGATGCTGTGGATCGGCCCCCCACCAGCAGCGATCGACGCGCTCGGTGACAAAGTGCAGGCCAGGCAGATCGCCCAACGAGTGGGCGCACCACTGGTACCCGGCACCGCCGATCCGGTGGCCGATGCCGACGAAGTGATCGCATTCGCTGAGGCCCACGGGCTGCCGGTCGCGATCAAGGCCGCCTACGGTGGCGGGGGCCGGGGCCTCAAGGTTGCCCGCCAGATGAGCGAAATCCGGGAGCAGTTCGAGTCAGCGACCCGCGAGGCAGTCACCGCGTTCGGACGCGGCGAGTGCTTCGTCGAGCGCTACCTCGATCGTCCCCGGCATGTCGAGACCCAGTGCCTGGCCGACCAGCACGGGCAGGTGGTGGTGGTCTCGACCCGCGACTGCTCACTGCAGCGCCGCCACCAGAAGCTGGTCGAAGAGGCACCGGCGCCCTTCCTCACCGACGAACAGAACGACCGCCTCTACGAGGCGAGCAGGGCGATCCTGCGTGAGGCCGGCTATGTGGGTGCCGGCACCTGCGAATTCCTGATCGGCACCGACCAGACCATCAGCTTCCTCGAGGTGAACACCCGGCTGCAGGTCGAGCACCCGGTCAGTGAAGAGGTCACCGGGTGGGACATGGTGCGCTGGCAATTCGACATCGCCCAGGGTGCACACCTGCCGGCCGACGACCCGGTTGTGGTGGGCCACTCGATCGAGTTGCGGATCAACGCCGAGGACGCCGGCCGCGGCTTCCTGCCCTCACCGGGCACCCTGACCAGGTGGCGCCCACCGACCGGCCCGGGCGTCCGCATGGAAGAGGGATACCGGCGCGGCATGACGGTGCCGGGCGCCTTCGATTCACTGCTGGGCAAGCTCATCATCACCGGTCCCAACCGGGACGAATGCCTGGCCCGGGCACGCCGCGCACTGGATGAGTTCATCGTCGATGGCATGCCGACCGTGGTGCCATTCCACAAGCTGTTGCTGCGCGACCCGGCCTTCACCGCCTCCAACGGCAACTTCGGGGTCTACACCAACTGGATAGAAACCGAGTTCGACGGGGTCATCCAGCCCTACGGCGGTGAACTGGGTGAGGCCGACGAGCAGGCGCCCCGCAAGGTGGTGGTCGTCGAGGTCAACGGCCGACGCATGGAGGTCAAGGTGCCGGCGAGCCTGGGTGGCGGGGCGGCACCTGCCAAGCCGAAGAAGCCGGTGCGCCGGGCCCGTGGCAGCAAGGCTGCCGAGGCATCCGGTGACGAACTCACCGCTCCGATGCAGGGCACGATCGTCAAGACCGCAGTGGCCGATGGCGACACCGTGGCCGAGGGCGACCTGGTCGTGGTGCTGGAGGCCATGAAGATGGAACAGCCCATCAGCGCGCACCGCAGCGGCGTGGTGCAAGGGCTGGTTGAGACCGGCACCCCGCTCGGCTCAGGTGATGTGATCTGCCAGATCACCGACGCCTGAACGCAAACCAGCCCGGCAACCGTGGGTCGCCGGGCTGGTGAAGAGTGGTCAGCCGCGGAAAACTTCGCCGCTTACCACGTCGACATGGACTTCGTGGTCGTCCGGCTCGTCGAAGTCGATCTGCCAGGCTCGGGTGTCGTTGTCCAGGTCAGCGTCATCAAAGGTGCCATCGGTCTGACCAAGGGCGATATTGATGGCCTCGGGCAGGGTGATGACAGCAGTGGCGAGGAGTTCGACATCGTCACTATCGGCATCGTCCTCTTCACGTTCGAGGATCTCGGTTCCGTCAGCGCTGATCTCGAATTCGTACTCACGGTCGCCGAGCAGTACCTCGACGTCCCACTGGCCGTCATCGTTGGCGTCCAGGCTGATCGCCTGGGAGCCGGGCACCTCGGCCTCAGCCAAGTCGATCGCTGCGAAGCCGGCGATGAGCACAGCGGGAACGTCCTCAGGAGCCTGGTTGGGCGACTCGGGCGAAGGGACGGTCTGGGCCGGGGTGGGCTGCCCTGGTTCAGTAGTGGTGGGGTCAGTGGTAGTACCTCCGCCGCCGCAGGCAGTCAGCAGTGCACCAACCGCGAGAGCAGCCAGGGCCATCTTCCATTTGGGGGTATTCCTCATGCTTCGAGGCTACCCACCGCACATGAATACAAAATGAGATTCACCTGCGTGATAGGCCACAATGATTGGCACCATGACGAACTGGCCCGGGCACGCAGTGCTGCAAGTAGGAGTTCCCGAACTCGAATCCTGGATCGTGGCGCGCACCCGGCACTACGACCCCGGTTTCATCAGCAGCGACCCGAGGTTCCGGCACGCCCACATCACAGTCCTGGCTCCGCTGACCGACTGGGACAGCGATGCCATCGCCCGGATCGCGGCCAACACCCCCAGCTTCAGCTTCCAGCTCAGCAGGGTGGATGTCTTCCCCGATGGGTGCCTCTACCTGCCACCCACCCCCGACCAGCAGTTCCGTGAACTGACCCGCCAGGCCTGGGCCGCGCACCCGCACGTCAAACCCAATGGCGCGCCCAGCCCGGCGCCACACCTCACGGTTGACCGACTGGCACCCGAGGTCACGATGGCCTCAACCCGTGCGCTGCTGGGCCGCAACATCCCCGTGACGTGCCGGGCAGAGGCCCTGGAACTGGTCTGGTACGAGGCGGACAACTGCCACCTGATCGAACGCTACGAACTGGGCCTCACAGCGACGAGGTGATCACCTTCATGTACTGGGCACGCTCGAACTCCCCGGGATCAGGCACATTGTCAGCACTCATCGAACCCTGCAACTGGCGCACCGACTCATAGTCGTGCTCGACCAGCCAGGCCTCGAGTTCGGCCAGCATCGTGCGGACGCGCCCGGCCCCGTGGTTGAGCACCGCTGAGGTGGTGCAGGCGACGTCCGCGCCCACCAGCAGTGCCTTGAGGGCATCCAGTCCGCTGTGCACACCGGAGGTGGCGGCCAACGAGAGATCAGGTAGCTGGGCGCGCAGGATGCCGATCCAGCGCAGCGGCAGCCGCAACTCGTCGGGGTGCGACAATGCCAGCCGGCTGGCCATGGTGAGCGAATCAGTATCGATCTCGGCACCATAGAAGCGGTTGAACAACACCAGTCCATCAGCCCCGGCGCCAGCGGCGCGCGTCGCGAAGCTGGACAGGCCGGTGATGTGCTGCGAGAGCTTGACCGCGAGTGGCACCTCGATCTGCGAACGCACCTTTTCGATGATCGCCAGGTAGCGCTGCTCGACGTCAGCCGATGACTCACTGGGATCGGTGTTGACCGAGTAGAGGTTCAACTCGATCGCATCAGCGCCGGCATCAGCCAGCAGTGCCGCATAGTGCGCCCAATCACCTGGCCGGGTGCCGTTGACGCTGGCCAATACCGGCACCCCCAGCGCATTCCTGGCTGCCCGCACCAACTTGATATGGCGGGCCGGGCCAATATCGCCGACATCGATCTCGGGCAGTGGCGCGGAGGCGAATTCAGCGAACTGGTCGCCGGTGGCCATCAGGTCGGCAGCCTCCAACTCTTCGGCCTCGGCCTCTTCCTGGAACAGTGAGGGCAGCACGACTGCGCCGACACCTGCCTCCTGCAGGGCCAGCAGTGACTCCACCCGCCCGGTCAACGGGCTGCACGAGGCCACTATCGGTGAACCCAGTTCGAGCCCCAGGTAGCTCGTCGTCATGTCCACCATCTCAGTCCTCCTTCGGCAGTACCCGCTGGACGCCGGCCAGCTGGCTGTAATAGCGCCAACGCTCATCGGCATCAGCCTGGGCGAGCGCGAACAACTCTGCTGCGCGCTCCGGGTTTGATCTCTTCAGCATGGCATACCGGGCCTCGCTGCTCATGAAATCGGCCACCGATCCGACCGGCGCCTTCGAATCCAGATGCAGCGGGGTGGTGCCCTCGGCGTCGCTGGGCCGGAAGCGGTAGAGCGGCCAGTAGCCCGTGGCGACCGCATCGGACTGGTGGGTCATCGAGGTCGACATCTCGATCCCGTGCGCAATGCACGTCGAGTAGGCGATCACCAGGCTCGGGCCGTCCCAGGCCTGGGCCTCCATCAGCGCCCTAACGGTCTGCTGCTGGTTGGCGCCGATCGCGATCTGGGCAACATAGACGTTTCCGTAGGCCTGCGCGATCATGCCCAGGTCCTTCTTCGGCGAACCCTTGCCTGCGGTGGCGAACTTCGCGGCCGCACCGCGCGGGGTGGCCTTGGACGCCTGGCCACCGGTGTTGGAGTACACCTCGGTATCCAGCACCAGGACGTTGACATTGCGTCCTGAACCAAGCACATGGTCCAGTCCGCCATAACCGATGTCATAGGCCCACCCGTCACCACCGACGATCCAGACCGATTTGTCGACCAGTTCATCGGCCAGGGTCAGCAGGGTGGCTGCGCGGGGATCAGCCAGACCGGACAGCGCATCCTTCAGTGTCGCCACCCGCTCACGCTGGGCAGCGATACCCGCCTCATCGGACTGGTCGGCCTCCAGCAGCCCCGACACCAGGTCGGCGGGCAGTTCACCACTGACCTCGCCGAGCAGTCGGCGGGCCTGGGCGTTCTGCATCTCCCAGGCCAGCCGCACCCCGAGCCCGAATTCGGCATTGTCCTCGAACAGCGAATTGCTCCAGGCGGGGCCGCGGCCGTCGGCGTTGGTGGTGAACGGGCTGGTGGGCAGGTTGCCACCGTAGATGGACGAACAACCGGTGGCATTGGCCATGATGAGCCGGTCGCCGAAAAGCTGGGTCAGCGTCCTGATGTATGGGGTTTCACCGCAACCCGAGCAGGCCAGCGAGAACTCGAACAGTGGTTGCAATTGGGCGGTGCCCTTCACCTGCTCGCGACGCACCTTCGACCGGTCGAGCTCCGGGATGCCCAGGAAGTAGTCGAAGTTGGTGCGCTCCCGCTCGAGGTGCTCGGTGCGCGGGCGCATGTTGATCGACTTGTGCTTGATCTCGGTCTTGGAACGTGCCGGGCAAATGTCGACGCAAACCCCGCAACCGGTGCAGTCATCCGGCGCGACCTGGACGATCAACTGGTGCCCGGTCAGCTTGCGGTCGCGGTAGCCCTTGGCCTGGAAGCCCTCGGGTGCATCAGCGAGCTGCTCTTCTGGGGTCACCTTGATTCGGATCGCTGAGTGCGGGCAGACGATGGCGCATTTGCCGCAGTCGATGCACAGGCTCGGATCCCAGATCGGGATCTCGTCGGCGATACCGCGCTTCTCGAACTTGGCGGTGCCGCTGGGCCACGTGCCGTCAACCGGTATCGCGCTGACCGGCAGCAGATCGCCCTCGCCGCGCAGCATGGTCGCAGTGACCTGCTTCACGAAATCTGGCGCACTGTCGGGCATCGGCTGCATTCGCTGCACCAGGCTGGACGCCCGGGCTGGCACCTCAAGGCGCCACAGTGCGGCGATGGAGGCGTCGATAGCGGCGAAGTTGCGCTCGACGACCGCCCGGCCACGCTTGCCGTAGCTGGCCTCGACCGAGGCCTTGATCCGCTGGATGGCCTGCTCACGCGGCACCACACCGGACAGGTAGAAGAAGCAGGGCTGCATGACGGTGTTGATGCGCTTGCCCAGACCGGCCCCGCTGGCCACCGCGGTTGCGTCGATCACCCACACGTGCAGGTCGCGGTCGATCACCAACTGCTGCACCTCAGCGGGCAGTTTGTCCCAGGTGGCCGGACCGTGCGGCGAGTTCAGCAGCACGGTCGCGCCAGGCTTGCAGATGTCCAGGGTACGCATCTGGCCCATCAGGTCGAACTGGTGGACCGCCACGAAGTCGGCTGCCTCGATCAGGTAGGCCGAGTTGATCGGTTGGTCGCCGAACCTCAGGTGACTGACAGTGGTGGCGCCGGACTTGCGCGAGTCATAGACGAAGTAGCCCTGCGCGTAGCGGCCATCGTCCGAACCGATGATCTTCACGGTGTTCTTGGCGGCGCCGACCGTGCCGTCGCTGCCCAGGCCATAGAAGACCGCACTCAGGGCCTCCTGGCTGGTGGCGAAGTCGGGGTCCACTGGCAGCGACAGGTGCGTCACGTCGTCGTTGATGCCGACGGTGAACCGCGGCCGCGGTGCGTCCTTGGCCAGCTCGGTGTAGACGGCGGCCGCCATCGCCGGGGTGTATTCCTTGCTGGACAGGCCATAGCGGCCCCCGATGATCGTGGGCAGGCCGGCCTCGAAGTGGCCGGCCTGCTCGGCAGCCGCGATCATGACATCGGCGAACAATGGCTCGCCCGCCGAGCCCGGCTCCTTGGTGCGGTCGAGCACCCCGATGCGGCGCACCGTAGCCGGCAGCGCAGCGATCAGTTCGGCGGCCGGGAACGGCCGGTACAGCCGCAGGGTGGCCACGCCCACCTTTTCGCCGCGAGCGACCAGCTCGTCAACGGCCTCACAGGTGGTGCCCCAGGCCGAGCCCAGCACGATCACCACGCGTTCGGCATCGGGTGCACCGTGGTAGTCGACCAGCGAATACTGCCGACCAGTGCGCTCGGCCAGTTCATCGAATATCTCGCCCACGATCGCTGGCACGGCGTCGTGGAAGAGGTTGGCGGCCTCACGGGCCTGGAAGAAGACGTCCGGGTTCTGCGCGGTGCCGCGAATCTGCGGGGCGTCCGGGGTCAGGCCACGGTCGCGGTGGGCCAGCACATCTGCCTCACGCACCAGTGCGTGCAGGTCGTCATTGGACAGCAGCTGGATCTTGTTCTCTTCGTGGCTGGTGCGGAAACCGTCGAAGAAGTGCAGGAACGGCACCCTGCTGCGCAGCGTGGCGCTGTGCGCAACCAGCGAAAAATCGTGGGCCTCCTGGACGCTGGTGGCGCACAGCATGGCCCAACCGGTCATCCGCGTGCCCATCACGTCGGAGTGGTCGCCGAAGATGCTCAACGCGTGGGTTGCCACGGTGCGGGCAGCCACGTGGATGACTGCCGGGGTCAGTTCGCCGGCGATCTTGTACATGTTCGGGATCATCAGCAACAAACCCTGCGATGCGGTGAAGGTGGTGCCCAGGGTGCCCTTGGTCACCGCACCGTGCAGCGCGCCGGCCGCGCCGGCCTCGGATTGCATCGCGATCACCTCTGGGACCGAACCCCACAGGTTCACCCGGCCAGCCGCGCTCCATGCGTCGGATGACTCGGCCATCGCCGAACTAGGGGTGATCGGGTAGATAGCGATGATCTCGCTCAGCGCGTGCGCAATGCGCGCGGCAGCCTCGTTTCCGTCCATCGTTGCCCAGGTAGTCACCAACCCAGCTTCGCACACCCGGGCCAAACCAGGACGCCGGGCCACGGCTGTGACCCGGCGTCCGGTGCATCACTGCTAGTGCTGTCCGTAGACGTTCTGGTAGCGCTCGAACAGTGCGTCGATGTGCTCCTGGGCGATCGAAATCACATCACCGAGCTGCTTGGCGATGTGTACGGTACGGGCGACCTCTTCGACCATGACCGCCGCCTTGACCGCGTCCTTGCCATCGCTACCGATGGTGAACGGCCCGTGGTTCTGCATCAGTACAGCCCTTGAACGGGAACCACTCAGGGTCTCCACGATGCCGCGACCGATGGAGTCGTCACCAATGATGGCGAACGGCCCGACGGGGATGTCGCCGCTGAATTCGTCACCCATCATCGTCAGGACGCAGGGAATCGGTTCGCCACGCGCAGCCCACGCGGTTGCGTAGGTGGAGTGGGTGTGTACCACTCCCCCAACCTCGGGCATGTGCCGGTAAACATAGGCGTGGGCCGCGGTGTCCGAGGACGGCGAGAGCCGGTCGGGCGTCCCGTCGTCGATCTTGGCACCATCCAGCGTGCAGACCACCATCACATCAGGGCTGAGCTGGTCATAGGTGACCCCGGACGGCTTGATGACGAACAGGTCCATCCCGGGAACCCGCTCGGACACGTTCCCGGCAGTCCAGACCACCAGTTCCCACCTGGGCAGTTCAGCGTGCAGCGCCGAGACCCGTTCGCGGGTCGCCTGGACGGCAGCCTGTTGTTCAGCAGTGAATTCACTCAGCTTCAGCACTTGGCTCCTCCACGTTCTTCTGGATGGCACGCAGCGTGTACATCACGTCGTTGCCGCCCCGCCCGAAGTAGTCGTGCAGCTTGACGTACTCGGCGTAAATCGGGTCGTACTGCGCCGAGACCTCTTCATTGGGCTCGTACTGGTTGGTGACCTTGCCGCCCATGGCTGCCGAGGCCGCAAAGACGTCCTGGTAGAGCCCGGCCGCGACAGCACCGTAGATGGCCGCACCCAGGGCGGGTGCCTGTTCCGAGGTGGCCGTCGAGAGCGGGCGCCGGCAGATGTCGGCATACAGCTGCATCAGGAACTCGTTCTTGAGCAGGCCGCCGGCACTGACGATCTCGGTGATCTCGACGCCGTGTTCCTCGAAGTTCTCGATGATGCGGCGGGCACCGAAGACGGCGGCCTCCATCAGCGCACGGTACTGGTCCTCGGCCTTGGTCAGCAGGGTCTGGCCCAGGATCATGCCGGTCAGGTTGGCATCGGCCAGGATCGAGCGGTTGCCGTTGTGCCAGTCGAGCGCCAGCAGGCCGTGCTCGCCCACCTTCTGCTCGGCGGCCTTCTCGGTAAGCAGGTCGTGGACGCTGATGCCGCGGGCATTCTGCCTCATCGGTGTAGCTGCCGGGCACGCAGTTGTCGACGAACCACGCGAAGATGTCGCCGACTGCGGTCTGGCCACCCTCGAAGCCCCACTTGCCGGGCACGATGCCACCCATGACGGTGCCGAAGACACCCGGGACGTCCTTGTACTCATCACCGGAGACGACCCAGCACACCGAGGTGCCCATGATGCCGGTCAGCTGGCCGGATTCGACGGCCTGGACGGCGGTGGCGGTCACGTGGGCATCAATATTGCCCACGGCGACCACGCAATCGGTGGTCAGGCCAAGGTCGGCTGCCCATTCCTCGGTCAGGTTGTCCACTGATTCACCCAGCGGCTTGATCGGTGCGGCCATCTTCTCTTCGAAGACGTCGCCGAAGTCGGGGTTGAGCGCGGTCAGGAAGTCCTTGGAAGGGTACTGGCCGTCCTGGTACATCCGTTTGTAACCCGAGTCGCCCTCGGCGTAGACCAGGTTGCCGGTCAGCATCCAGGGGATCCAGTCCAGTGCGTTGACGATGTGAGCGGCAGCGTTGTACACCTCGGGGGCCTCCTCGAGGGTTTCCAGTGCCTTGGGCAGCAACAGCTCGCTGGACAACACCCCGCCGTAGCGTCCCAGCCATGGTTCGTTGCGCTCCTGGGCCAACGCGACGATACGGTCGGCCTGATCCTGGCCACCATGGTGCTTCCACAATTTGATCCAGGCATGGGGATTGTTGCGGAATTCATCAAGTTTCGAAAGCGGCGTACCGTCCTCGGTGGTCACCAGCACGGTTGCGCTGGTGTGGCCCAGACCGATCGCCTTGACCTCGGCCGGATCGATCCCGGCATTCTGGACGGCCTCGGGAATGCAATGCTTGAGGCAGGCAATATAGTCGTCCGGATCCTGCAATGCGTAGTCAGGCGGCAGTTTGGTATCACCCAATTCGCGAACAATCACGGCACTGGGGTAATCCAGGACCGCCGTCCCCAGTTCTTCTCCGTTATCAGCATTGACAACAATGGCACGCCCAGAAAGTGTGCCGAAATCCATTCCAATGACATAGCTCATCTCGGAGGCTCCTCTGCATCCGGCAAGCATATAAATCCTGGATACACGACCTGCACACATGGCCAATTGCACCCGAAGATATGGTTTTCGAGCCTAGCATGGTGCATGTCAGCCGACTCGTCTGTAACACATACCCCAACACATGCAAAGGAATCCCGATGTCACAGCTAATTGAGCAGGCGCTGCAGCGCTCAACTGACACCAAGGCGATCGTTATGGGAAGTGGTGTCCTGGACCAGACCGGTGAGGTCTTCAAGGAGGTGTTCGGCGGTGCCACCTGCATCCTGGTGGCCGATGAGAACACCTGGGCAGTGGCGGGTGCACAGGTGCAGGACGCCATGAGGGCCGCGGGCATCGAGATGGTCGAGCCGTACATCTTCCCCGGTACCCCCACCCTGTATGCCGGGTACGAGAACGTCGAGATGCTGCGCGAGCACCTGGCCGGCCTGGACGCAATCGTCTGCTCGATTGCTGCGGGCACCCTGAACGACATCGCCAAACTGGCCTCCGGTGAACTCGAGCGCGGATACATGAACGTGTGTACTGCGGCCTCGATGGACGGGTACGCGGCCTTTGGTGCCTCCATCACCAAGGACGGGTTCAAGATCACCCGCAACTGCCCGGCACCTGCTGCCCTGGTGGCCGACCTGGACATCATGGCTGCCGCCCCGAAACGACTGACCGCAACCGGTTACGGCGACCTCATCGAGAAGGTGCCGGCCGGCGCCGACTGGCTGGTCGCCGACGAACTGGGCAGCGAGGCCGTCCGTGACCACGTCTGGGACCTGGTGCAGCCGCCCCTGATGGACGCGCTCGGCGATCCCGAGGGCGTGGCTGCTGGCGAGCCCGAAGCGATCGGCCGGCTGGCCGAAGAACTGATCCTTTCGGGTCTGGC
>JBMNPP010000004.1:0-32506 GCA_050943675.1 Brooklawnia sp. | reverse complement strand
GGGTTCGCGTAGTCCGAATCAGCCTCGTCACCGAAGGCCACCTTGTGCAGGTCTGCTGCGAACTCCGAGGCGTGGAAGTTGCCGGTCGCAACGTCGTCCTGGGGACGGAGCACCTCTCGCCACGGTCGCAGCCCGCTCGACTGCGGGGTGGCCACGGCGGCCTTCAGTGTGCGCTGGTCCTGCTTCTCGGCGGTGCGGCGACGTAGGTCCTGCCTGATCTGTTGCACCTGTCCTGCCTCGTCGGTGGCCCCAACCAGCCTGAGCAGACGTTCACCGGTGTCCAGCGCCCGGTAGGCGTCGTCATCGGTAAAACTGCCGTTGTGTGCCCATATGTTGCGAACCTCGCGAAGTTCGCTGGCATAGGTGCCCCCCGCGCGGCCGAGCTCGTCGTTGAACGGATACCAATCCGGTTTGAAGGATGCCGTGATCTTGCCCTCCGTCAGCATCCGGAACTGCACTTGCGGATCGAGCGGATCGTAGACCTTTCCCACGATGCCGCGTTGGGAGTCGCGATGCTGGACGAGTTGCGGCCAGGCTGCTCCGATCCGCTGATCGCCCTGTCCGATGACTGACGCGATGAAGTCGTCCAGTGCCGGCGACATGATCTCGAACATCTTGTTGATGCGATCGCGGTTGCTGAGAGCCATGTCACTTCCCCTGTCTGGTTGGGCGTCTGCACAGAGCGGTTACCTTGACGGCGTGAGGTCTTGAGCGAGGCATCAGTCCTCCTCGGCGTCGAAACTGAGTGCTGTCTGGGTTGCCATGGGTTGGCGGGGTTGGCTGCGTGCAGCAGCCATGATCTCGGCCCAGCTCGTCACGATGGCGTTGAAGCTGAGTGCGTCCCTGCTCCACGAATTTGCCTCCGCGATACGGAAGAGCAGGTGGCCGAGTTCTTTGACCAGATCGGCGTCGATCACGCCGTCAGCCCTGCTGAGCGCGGCCGCGAGGAACTCGCCAGCAGGCGCAACCCCTTCAAACTCCAGGATGCGGATGAGGTGGTGCAGTGCCTCCCAATTGCTTGTGTGGGGGTCGTTGACGGGGTCGTAGGACGCCGGGGTTTCTGTTGGGCGCACCAATTGCACCTTGCCCGCCCGGCTAGTGAGAATGCCCTCCCGATCCATTACATCAACGCTGGTGTTTCGTGCCCGCGCGAGGTTGTCTGCGTCGCCGAACGACCCGATGTTGTAGCCGTGCTGGCGATACCAACTGATGGCGAACCGGCTGGTGGCATCAAGGTCGCCCTCTTGTTCGCTGAGCACCAGATCGAGGATCTCGTTGATCCGCGCCAGTGCCGAGCGAACCGACATGGCCGAACCATCGGGCTCGATGACCCGCGAATACCTGCTGAACACCGACATGCCCGGACCGATCGCCGCCTGCGGCAGATCAACCGGGGCGATGCCGCCCTGCTGCAGCTTGCGGAGTGCATCAGGCAATTCAGCGTGCAGCGCGGCAATGAAGCCCCTCCGGTCGATTGCTGGTGCATCATCCGGACGGGGACGCAGCGCCAGCACAATCGAGGACGCCAGCGCATTGGTGCCGCTGGCGAGCATCCGGTTGCTGAGCTCCGAGCGCACCGGCCAGGTAGCCGTGATCGCCCAGCCGGACTCAATCATCCCGTCGAGCAACGTTTCCCAACCTGATGAAGCGGTGCCTTCGGCGGTCGCGTCGGACTGCTTGAAGGCGTAATAGACGGTGATCGGGAAATCAGTGAGGGCTGTTTCGCGAGCCCGAGCGAATACGTCCCGAAAACCCTGCTCGAAGAACTGCTTTGCCCCTTCCCGGCCGTTATGACGGTAGGGGTTGGCAACCAGTTCTTCAGACTTGGGCACCAGCATGGTGCTCAGCAACTCTGGGAACACGCTGCGAAGTGTGCGTCGCTGCCAAACGTAGAAGAAGTCGGACAAGTCCGAATAGCCGATGTTGTCGTAATAGGGCGGGTCTGTGCTGAGCAGATAACCACGATAACTGCGGCCTGATGCGTCAGCCTGAGCTACATGGCCGGTTGGCCCCTTGATACTGGGGATCGCCTTCAACAGGTTACCCAGGCTGACGGTGAATGAACCCGCAGCGTCGCCGAAGGGGCGCGTCTCCGCGAAATCCCACAACATTGGGATCGCTTGGCGACCGAAGAGATTTCGTACCTGCTCCTTGGTGTTCTCCCAGCGGCACAAAGCGTTGGCAATGTCCGTCATGCGACTGACCCCCAAGCCAAGGTAGGTGGCAACGGCGTCCGCGTAGCTGGCTGCGGCCGAGCCGCCCTGCTCAAGGCGGTCGCCCTCTGCCATGCCGAGGGCTTTGGCATCGGCGAGCGCTCGTTCGCGGGCTTCCCCGACGAGATCGCTGAACGTCGTGAGCGCGACCAGCTGTCGGTCGGTAAATAGGTCTGAGAACTTGGTGAGCCCATACTGTGGGGTCCACAGATTGCGAGGGTCATAACCGAGTTCCTGCTGCGGAACATCAACTGGAACTGCCACAGTTGCGGCAGCGCGATGCACTGGAGTGGGTTTCAAGTAGAGGCGCTGGCGCTCCCCTTGCGCAACGACACACATTATGACCGCCCGCATTTGCCCTGAGGAACCCTGCGTCTTGATGTGATCCTTATCAACCGCCGTGGAACATGCAATGCAGACTGCGCCTTGTCGTCCCGACATCGTGCCAGCGTTGGCCGGCCCTGCTGGATCGTGCCCGATCGAAAACTCGACCCGCCGCCCCGAGGGGTGCGAGGCATCCGAGACCACCGTAGGGACTATGTACGCCTCTTTGCCCTTCTTCTTGCCCAGCCACCACGATCGGACCAGCGGCATTTCGATGCCGCAGGCGGGGTTGGGGCAGGTGACTGTGCGGGCCCAGATCCAGGCGATCACATTCGCTTCGGTGCCGTCGGCCAGTTGGGCCTTGGGGTAGAGGTGGCCGATGCGCTGCTCTGCCTCATCGCGCATCCACTGCCCGTAGGCGCGCACGTCGGCCACGAGCCCTTCAGCACCCTGCCAGGAGGATTTGGTGTCTGCGAGCCCCGGAAAGATTGGCGGACAGTCCCTGAACCTGGGCGGGATTTCGATCAGGGCCTTGTTGATCAGCACAGCCACGGGGTTGAGGTCGGAGGCGTGCGCTTCCAGCCCGAGTCTTTGGGCCTCCAGCGGGATCGTGCCGCCACCAGCGAACGGGTCAAGGATCGGGGGCGGGTTGCCGTCGGTGGACGCCAGGATCTCGGCATGCACCTGGGCGAGCAGCTCTTCGTCGCGGGTGTTCTCCCACACCACGAGTCGTTCCATCAGACTGTGCAGCCGCTCGCGTTCGCGACGCTGATCGTCCTGGGTGGGAAACCGATCCGGGTGTGAGCTCGGGTCGTCCACCAGTTGCGCGAACAGCACTGCGCGCGCGGTCGCGAGCGGTCGTCTGGCCCACCACAGGTGCAGCGTCGAGGGGTGCCCATGACGGATGGATTTCTCGCGGGCCGACTCCAGGTTGATGGTCTCCAGGGGAAGCGAAACCTCGATCAGCTTCCGTTTGGTCACGGATCCCACCACGCGAATGCCCAATCTGTTGTGCTTTTCAGGCCGCCTCAGTGCAGCCCGATGCGGCCAGAGCCGCCCCTACGCACAATACATTGGGCGGTCATTGGCGGTCCGGCTGGCTACCCTTCGGTCATGAAGGCTGCGGTCGCGCCCACCGATGAGCGTTGGGCCGAGTTCCTGGCAGAACACACTCACCTGACAGAGGCGAACTTTTGGCGCCCCACCCCGTCAGGGCAGTTCAAGGTGGTGCAAAGCGGGGAACCGTTCCTCTTCAAGACCAAGGCCAAGAAGTCCGGGCGCATTTTCCGCCGATGGCTCCCAAACCAGATTGTCGGGGGCGGCTTCTACCAGGGCTATGAGGTGTTCAGCATCGGGGAGGCCTGGACACTATTCGGCAAAGGCAACGGCGTGGCTTCGCTGGACGAACTGATCGGGCGAATCGCGCAATTTCGGAGCGACCACGTTGACGCGAATTCTCAAATCGGCTGCATCCTGCTACGCAACATCTTCTTCATGCCACCCCACCGAGCACTGCGACAGCCAGATGATTTCGCCAGCAACCTCACAGGACCGAAGGGCTACGACCTGTCGACCACGGGTCGCCACGTTGACCTCATGTTCGACACGATGCTTCGCGAAGCGGAAATCAGGTGGGGAGACCACCACCGGCCGCCGCTAGAGGGGGCGGGCCCGGTCGAGTTCCGCGAGCGCCTCACGTCGGTGCGACTTGGCCAACAGGCCTTCAAGGGTCGCGTTCTTACCTCGTATGGTCGGCGATGCGCCATTACGGGCAACCACATTGTGCCTACCCTGGAAGCCGCCCACATCAGGCCCGTCACCAAGGGCGGTGAGCACCGACTCGACAATGGACTGCTACTGCGTTCGGACGTACACACTCTTTTCGACCAGGGCTTCCTGGGGATCAACGAACGTTTCGAACTGCAAGTCAGCCCACTGCTTCGTGAGAACTGGGGGAACGGCAAAGAGTTCTACGAAATGGCAGGCTCAATCATTCGCCTCCCGGCAGCCAAACGGAATCGTCCCTCGCGCGATTCGATCGAGTGGCACATGGACACCACCTTCCGCGCTCGGTGAATGCCCAACTTGTTGGGCGGACTTATTCGGAAGGGTTCAGCATGGTGAAAGGGTGCCCAACCAAGTCGCCTCCACCAACTATGTGCGGGCGGCCGAACTGCTGGGCAAGAAGGTGCGCGAGCTACGTCAGGCTCAGGGGCTCACCCAAGAGGCGCTGGCGGAGAAGACAGGCATCCACCGCAACCAGATCCAGAACATCGAGAACAACCGCAACAATTCCAGGGATCCACAAACTGGGCGCCCGGGCCCGGGAAATGCGCGTCTTGAAACAGTGTTCCTCCTGGCGGACGCTCTGCAGGTTGACGTCACATACCTGGTCGACCCCAAGGTTGGGGTGTTTCCCCTCCCCTAGAACGGTTCGCGGCCCCGGTTCCAGGTCTTGTCCCAATCACCCAACAAGCCGATGGTGTCGAAGTGTCCCAGCTCAGTGGTCGAGAAGGGATCGTCGAGATACCGCACCTCATCATGGTCCGGGTCTCGCTGGTCGACCCGCACCAGCGCCAAGCGGTACCTGGGTGCGCTGTTCTTGCCAAGCAAGACCTGGTTGTGGCTGATGGAGAAGTCTCTGGCCCCGGCCACGCGTGATTTCACCTCGATGGGGATCATGCCCCCATCAGGCAGGTGCGATTCAATGTCGTACCCCTTGTGGTTGTGCGCCATCTCAACCGGGTGGCGACCCAACCTGCGCTCGTGCGCCATCACTGCAGCAACACCACGGCGATCCACCTCGGCGGTGTCCTTCGCGTGACGCAGTGGACTATCAGCCGGAAGTTCATCCATGACGTCCCGAGCAGGAAGGACGACTGCGCAGGCCGAGATTCGTGGTGGCAGAGGGGACATCTGCTCCTGTTGGGCGATGATGCCCAGCCGCCGCTGCAGCCTGGCATCAAGGTCTTGCGCTTTGCGGGTGAGGCTGTCTGCCGACACCTTCGGACGCTCCCCCGCTGCCTCCTTGGCCGAGGCCACCACAGCCTCGGTGTACAGCCGCTCCCGTTCGGCGGAGAGTCGTTGCTCGACCTGCTCGCGCTGTTTGGTCAATTGGGCGGCGCGTCGAGGGGTTACCTCCTCGATGAACTGGGGCAGCCGGTTCTCAACGAGCCAGGTGACAGCCCGGGTCTCGGCCTGGGCGAGCCAGGGCAGCCTGCGGGCAGCATCCTTGCCGCGTCCCTCGGGTGCGGCCTCACAATCGAGATATGGCGCAGGCCCTGCGTCCGAGACAGTGCCGTGCTGGTCGACGAAGGCGTAACTGAACCGGCTCGCTATCGGCCGCTGGGAAGTCCCATCGACAATCGACTCGGTGACCCCCACCAGCAGATGCGGCTCGGAGACCGCGGCTGAGACCAGGACGGTGCCGGCCTCCAATGCGGGCCGCAAACTGCTTGCAGTTTCTGCCATGACCGCGTCGTGCAGGGGATGTCCAGGCGCCAGGAGATCGGCTGTTGCACCGTCGCTGCCGTGGATGTATTCAAGATCGAAAGTGACACGTTCATACCGGCTCGCGATGGGCAGCTTGCTAGCGTCACGCACCCTCTTCGGCACGTGGGAAATCTCAGAACGTCCCCGCTCTCGCCGGGCCATCTGCCCGCCGAGTCGACGAAAGGCGTTGCAGAAGGCGAGCTGGATGTAGTGCGGCTGAAGTTTGTGCGCCCGGGCCTCATCCATGGCCGCCCGCAGTTCGCGCAGCTGGGTTTGGGAAAGCACCTCGGTCGACAGCGCCCGTTCATTCATGAGGTCATCAAGTCCTTCGCCCACCTGGGCGTCGATCACCTCGTGCATGCGGGCGCGGACCTCGGGCCGCTCGCCATATCGGATCGCATCCACCAGGAGGTTGCGCAGCGGCGTGCCCTCGAAGGCCTCACCGAGCACATCGAAAACCTCCCCGCCGTAGGCGCGACGCTGCTGCTCGATCTTGTCCAGCAGCCTGGTGAACACCTCGCCTTCACGAGTGTTGTCGGCGACGAGATTCCACAAGCGGCAAACCTCTGCCTGCCCGATGCGGTGGATGCGACCGAACCTCTGCTCAATGCGATTCGGGTTCCACGGCAGGTCGTAGTTGACCATCAGGTGCGCAGCCTGAAGATTCAGACCCTCACCGGCAGCATCGGTAGCCAGGAGGATCTGGCATTCCGGGTTCTTGGTGAACTCCTCGGTAATCCTTCGACGGTCAGTACGCCGCACGGCGCCGTGGATCGCCTGCACCGCATCGGCACGCCCGAACAGCGTGCCGATCCTGCGCTCCAGGTAATCAAGCGTGTCACGGTGTTCGGTGAAAACGATCAGCTTGCGCGGACGCCCGTTCTCGTCAAAGCGCAGGGCATGATCCTGAAGGATTGAGCGCAGCTCGGCCCATTTCCGGTCCTCGCCAGAGTTGCGGACCTGCCTTGCAAGGCGGGTCAGGTCGTCCAACTCAGCCAGTTCGATGTCCAACTCTTCGAGTGTCTGGGCAGCCGTTGCTGCGTCCACCAACTCGTCGGCCGCTCGCTCCATCTCCTCGGCTGAATAATCGTCTTCGTTGTAGTCCCCAAAATCGATGTTGACATCCACCTCCAGGTGAGGACCGCTCGAGATCTCGGACTTGCGATGCTCGAGGCGCTGCGTGCGGCGTTCCAGGGATCGCAGGATTGCTTCGGGACTGGAGGCGAGGCGTCGCTGCAGCACTGTGAGGGCAAACCCCACGGTATTCCTGCGCTTGTCATTCAGCCGTTCGGCGCGGTCAAAGCCTTGCCGAACATAGTCGGTGACCTGCTCATACAGGTCTTGCTCGGGTTGGGTGAGGCGGTATGGAACCGTCTCGGCGATGCGTTTCGGAAACAGTGGTTTGCCCTCAAAGGTCAGCAACTTCTCTTTGACCATGCGACGCATCACGTCACTGGTGTCTACCTGGTTGCGGGGCTCTGCACGCCCCTCGAACCGGTCTTCATCGAGCAGCGTCAGGAAGAGCTGAAAATCCTGCTCAATGCCTGAGTGCGGGGTCGCGGTCATGAGCAGGAAATGCCTGGTGATGCCCCGCAATAGTTCACCCAGTTCAAAACGTCTGGTCTTGCGCCTTTCACCGCCGAAATAGCGAGCAGCCATCCGGTGCGCCTCGTCCACGATGATCAGATCCCACTCGGAGTCGCCCAACAACGCACGCAGATCGTCGTTGCGGGAGAGCTGGTCCATTCGAGCAATCAGAAATGGGTGGGTCTCGAAAATGTTGACGTTGATGTTCGCTTCGATCAGCGAATTGGTGAGGATCTGGAAGTGGAGACCGAATTTCAGGAACAACTCGTCCTGCCACTGTTCGACCAGGCCGCCCGGGGCTACCACGAGGCACCGCTGAACGTCGTCGCGGAGGATCAGTTCCTTGATGTATAGCCCGGCCATGATTGTCTTGCCTGCGCCAGGGTCGTCCGCCAGCAGGAACCGCAGCGGGGTACGGGCCAGCAGCTCCCCATAAACCGCGCTGATCTGGTGCGGAAGGGGCTCCACATCACTGGTAGAAACCGCCACCATCGGATCAAACAAACCAGCCAATCTGATCCGTTGGGCTTCTGCCGCGAGCTTGAAGTCGGCTGCCTGGGCATCGAAAGGACGCCCGGACGCGCTCAACTGGACCACTTTGCCCTCGTCTGCCCGGTACAAAATGCACTGGGCCAACTTGCCCGAATTCGTCTGGAAGGTCAGCTCAACAGCGTCCTGCCCGTGGCGTTGGGCAGCAATCACCCGGACCGCTTCGCCCGGGATGACCCCATTCAGCTGCTGTCCCGACTCGATATCCTCCAGGCGCATTTTCCCTCATCCGATCAACATCGACCCATGAAGCCCAACACATTGGGTTTCAACCCTACTTGTAGTGATTTCGCGAGATGGCGATGGGATACAGGTTTGGCGACCCTGCTCATCGGCTCAGGCAGTCTTGCCACCCGAAAATAGGAACACAGTCCCTATCCCGGCAGGTCAGTAGGTGCTTAGCTATGCGCATGGCCGCACGCATCCTCTCGATCGGCACTGCGGTTCCCTCAACCCGAGTCACCCAGGACCGCGTACGGGACTTCTTCGTGGCACAGCCCGGAGTCGACCGGCTCACCGAACGACTCATTTGCGCTGCCTTTGATGAGTCAGCCATCGAGCAGCGGTACACCGTCCTGACTGAATTGGATGATGAGCCGAACACCGACCGGGCGGGCGCGTCGTTCACCGCCGCCGACCAGAGCCTGCAGAACCTGACCACCGGCACCCGCAATGATGCGTACAAGGTGCTGGCTCCCCCGCTGACCGCGGCAGCAGGCCGGGCGGCGCTGGCCGATGCGGGGTTGCCCGCCTCGGCGATCACCCATGTGGTGACCGTCTCGTGCACCGGCTTCTTCGCCCCGGGCCCCGACTTCCGACTGGTGCGTGACCTGGGGTTATCACCGACGGCCGAGCGCTACCACCTGGGGTTCATCGGTTGCGCGGCCGCCCTGCCCGCACTGCGTCTGGCCGCCCGCATCACCGCGGCCCAACCGGCGGCGGTGGTGCTGGTGATCTGCACTGAACTGTGCTCGCTGCACATCCGCGCCTCGGCCGACCGGCAGCAGATCGTTGCCTCGTCACTATTCGGGGACGGGGCCGGGGCCGCCGTCATCGCCGGGCAGCTTGCTGCAGCCGACCGTCCGGGGCTCGACCTGGACAGGTTCGGCACCGCGCTCACCAGTGAGGGGGAGCACGACATGACGTGGACGATCGGTGACCACGGTTTCGAGATGGTGCTGTCGAATGAGGTGCCCAGGATCATCGGGCGCGAGATCCAGGCGACCGTGGGTGCCTTCCTCGGGGACGACCAGCCCGATGTGTGGGCGGTGCATCCGGGCGGGCGCAGCGTCCTGGACCGTGTCGAATCCGGGCTCGGGCTCGATCCTGCAGCACTCCGCGCCTCCCGGGCGGTGCTGCGTGACTACGGCAACATGTCCAGCGCGACGGTGCTGTTCATCCTGGCCGGTCTGCTGCGCGATGGGACGATCACCGACGGCGCCCGCATCGCGGGACTCGCATTCGGCCCCGGCCTGACGGTCGAATCCGCCCTGCTGACCATGCGTCGGGCGGTGGCCCGGTGAGCCTCGAGGCGCGTGCCGAAACGCTACTTGAACTCATGGACGACCCGGACTGTGACCCGGCGCGCCTGAATGCCACGATTCGCCGCTTCGACCTGGTCAACAGGCTCGTCTCGGGCTGGGGCAGCGTCTACCGGGCCCGACTCCGGCCATTCCTGGCTGGGCTTGGGCGCCCGGCCAGCGTGCTCGACCTGGGGTGCGGGGGCGGCGACGTCGTGGCGCGGCTGGCCAGGCTCGCCGAGCGCGACGGGCTCGACGTGCACTGGACTGCCGCCGATCCCGACCCGCGCGTCCATGCGGTGGCCGCGGCCCGACCTCCGCGGCCAGACATCGACCACGTTTGCACCGACGCCAGCACCCTGCGGGCCCGCGGGCTGCGCTACGACGCGGTGATTTCGAACCACGTGCTGCACCACTTGCGCGCCGACGAGTTGGCCGGGTTCATCGCTGCTTCAGCAGCACTGGCGACCGGTCTGGTGCTGCACAGTGACATCGCACGCAGCCGGCTGGCCTACGGCCTGTATGCGGTCGGGGTCACACCGTTGGCGCCCGGCACTTTCCTGCGCACCGATGGCCTGCGCTCGATCCGCCGCAGCTTCCGGCCCGATGAACTGCTCGCCCTGGCAGGACCGCACTGGCTGGTGGAAACCCCGGTGCCGTTCCGTCTGCTGATGGTGCGCGACGATGCGTGAGGTGATCGTTATCGGTGCCGGGCCGGTCGGACTGCTGCTCGCCGGTGAACTCGCTCGCCGCGGAGTCGACGTCCAACTGCTGGAGCGCCGAGCGCAGCCCGGCCCGGGCAGCCGGGCTATCGGCCTGCACGCCCCGGTGCTGGCGGCCCTGGAGCCATCGGGCATCACCGAGCACCTGCTCGCCGAAGCCGTCCGGGTGCCACGAGGCGAGGCCCGCGCGGCCGGACGCACGCTCGGGGTCGTTCGTTTCGACCGGCTGGGCACCCGGTTCCCCTTCGTCGCGACACAGCCGCAGTCCGCCACCGAGCAGGTCTTTGCCGCGCTCACGCCGGTTTCGACGAGGGGTTTCACCGTCACCGCAGTGGCGCCACGACGTGACCTGGTGGTCGTCCACGGGATGCACGAAGGCACACCCACCGAGGTCACTGCCCGCTTGGTGGTGGTGTCGACCGGGGTTTCGGGCCGGCAGCTCGCCTACCGGCCGGGCGCCGTACCCACCCGTGCCTACCGCGACCGGTACCTGATGGCAGATACAGCCTTCGATGCCGGCCCGGACGCGGCAGTAGCCGTGGTGTACCTGGACCGCACCGGCGTCCTGGAATCGTTCCCGCTCCCCCAGGGACGGCGACGCTTCGTCGCGTGGGATCCGGACCCCGGCGACGATGCGCCAGCAGCCCGCGCTGAACGGCTGGGCCGCCTGATCGCCGCCAGGGGTGGCAGCGCCGCGCCGGGTCCCATCGAGGCTGTCGGTTTCGGGGTGCGGCGGTTCGTGGCGCCCCGCCTGCGCAACGGCCGGCTGCTGGTGGTCGGCGACGCCGCGCACGAAGTCAGCCCCATCGGCGGGCAGGGCATGAACCTCGGCCTGATGGACGCCGTCGGTCTGGCCCCGCTGCTCGCCGAGTGGCTGCGCACCGGCGAGGCCCCCGAGGACGCCCTGCACCACTGGGAGCGGCGGCGCGTCACCTCGGCCCGGCGGGCCGCAGGACTGGCCGGAGCGAACACGCGGCTCGGGCGTCCACTATCCCCTGCCGCGAATACCTTGCGCTGCGGGACGATCCGGCTGGCCCTGGCTGCGCCCTCCCGGCACTTGCTCGCCCACGCCTATTCGATGGGTTTTGATACCGGCACCTGAGGCTCAACCGGTCAGCGACCCCGCGGTAGCCACGAGTTGGACGGCCAGCAGCAGCGAGCCGAGCATCACCAATTGGAAGGGTGCCCTCGTTGCCGGACGCACCAGGGCCAGCACCAGCGCCGCCACAGCGCAGCCCGCGACCAGACCGAAGAAGACCCAGCCCAGCGCGGGCACCTCGGTGAGGTGTGCACCTGAGGTGCCAAGCAGTCCGGCCAGCGCCCCGCCAAGCACGAACAACGCCGCCAGAATTGCCGAGGTGCGTGCGCCCAGCCGGTGCGGCAGCCCGCGCACGGCCGTCCGCTCGTCGGCGTCAAGGTCGGGTAGTGCATTGGTGAAGTGCCCGGCCATCCCCAGCGCCGCGGCCGCCGTGCCCGCCCAGAATGGCGCCAACCCCCCACCGGGTGCCGCGAGGGTAGCCAGTGAGGGGAACAGACCGAAACTCAGGAACGGGACCAGCGAGAACGCAGTCTGCTTCAGGCCCAGGTTGTAGGCCCAGGCCGCGAAGATGGTTGTCGCGTTTGCGGCCACGAAACCCGCGCCGAGCGGCACCGAGATCAGCAGTGCCAGCACCAGAAGCGTGACTGCGACGATCCAGGCCACCCGTTTGCTGGCCTGTCCCTGCGCGATCGGCTTGTCGGTGCGCCCACTCGCCCGGTCGCGATCAGCGTCGATGGCGTCGTTGGACAACCCGATCGACAGTTGCCCCGCCAGCACCGCAGCCACCACCAACGCCAGCCGCCCCGGCGTCAATCCGACAGCCAGACCCAGGGCAAGCACCAGCGTGGTGAGGACGAGCACCGGGCCGGGATGCGCCGAGCGCAGCAGCGCCACCACCTGAATCGTGGGCATGCCCCATGGTGCGCCTGTGGAGACGGGTTTTCATCCAACCACGGGCGCGCTCAGCCCAGCAGATGCTGCAAGTGCCTTCGAGTTGCCGGCCAGTCGTGGTCGGTGATCGAGTACTGCGCGGTATCGGTGACCTCACCGGTACGCAGGACCCGGTCGTTGCGGATGCGTCCCTCGAACCCTGCGCCCAGCCGCTCGATGGCCCGACGCGAGGGCTGGTTGTACCAGGTGGCCCGGAAACAGACCCGCCGGCAACCCCAAGCCTCGAAGGCGTGGGTGAGCATCAGCAGTTTGGCCTCGGTATTGATACCGGTGCGCTGCGCCGAGGCCGCCAGCCACGTGTATCCGATCTCGACGGCGGGGACCGCCGCGATGGGATTGCAGAAGGTTGTCACCCCAACCAGCCGGCTGTCGCTGAGCCGGAGGATCGCGAAGGGCAGCATTTCCCCACGCTCTGCCCGCGCCAACTTCCCTGCGATGTCGGCAGCCACGTCGTCGGGCGCCGGGGCCGAGGTGTACCAGAGAGCGTGGATATCGCCGTCCTGGACCGCCTCACGCAAACCATTGGTGTGCGCTCCTGCCAGCAGTTCGAGACTCACCAGGCGTCCCGTCAGGTTGACTGCAGCGAGAAATTCCACCCACGAAAGCTACCACTTCGGCCCTTGCTAATGGATGATCGTGGGGTGCCCAATCAGGTCCCATACCGAAAGGATCCCCCTTGAGCACCTTCAGCAGCTTTCAGAGTGTCGCCCCAGTCGCCGAGCAGACCCTTGCCACACTCCAGGGCAATGTGCCCAAGAACATCATCCAACTGTGGCGCAGCCACGGCGCGGGATATATCGGCAACGGCTTCCTGCGTCTGGTCGACCCCGCAGTGATGACGCCGTGGCTGCCCTCATTCCTGGTCGACCCACAGGGCTGCGTCCCCGTTTTCGCCACGGCCCTGGCCGATGTCGTGGTGTGGCGCGACAACTACTACTACGTCGTCAATACCCGCTTCGGCCAAGCCTACCCACCCAATTTTGCACGGGTGAAAAACTTCCCACGGGTAATCGAAAATACGTATTTCCTGGATAGCGACTTCCGTTGGAAGGACTACACGCCTGCCGCGGAGCGTCTGGGCGTCCCCGGCATGGTCGAGTGCCTGTTTTACGCGCACCTGCTGTCGCTCGGCGGCTTCGAGCGACCCGAATCGCTGTACCGCGGCGGCCTGCAGGCGCACCTGGAACTGGCGGCCGGCCTGCAGGGCAAGATCGAAGTCGGCACCATCGCGCCGCCCAACCAGCAGAACGGCTGACGCAAAACTACGTAGGCGCATCCAGGTGCCCGTATACGACAGCTCGCGACGCCTACATAGCTGAAGGATCGCCGTCGCCTCCAGGACCTCCCGCAGGGCGCCCGGGATGCCGCAGGTCACGGACGTAGTGAGCGATGGTTGCGCCCAGGACGTGCAGTGTGCGGGTGGATACTTCCGCCTTGGCGGACCCCTGAAGTGGGCAGGCTCCTCCCTTGCTGAACCGCTCAGGCCGGGAACTCATCAGCCTCGCCGCCCCGATTCCGGGCCGGCATCACTCGCAGGCCAGACCGTCTCCATCACCGTCGCCACGATGGCCGGTCCCGTAGGCGAACCAGGTGTAGATGTCTGCCTCGGCTGGGTTGTTGACGTTGAACGGACCCGTCGGGTGACCTTTGGTATTCCTCTTCAACTGCGCGCAGGAGCCGTACTGCTCATACCAGGGCCGCTCGGCTGACTGGGTCGGTTCGGGTTGCGAGGCCTGGGCCGATGCCTCGGCTGCAGCCTTCTCGGCCGCCTTCCTGCACTCAACCGTCAAGACGCCGCCGTCGACGAGCTCAGCGGTCTGTGCGGCGCGGTATTCCGCTTCGTACGGGTGCGCCGGGTAGCCGTCAGTCGAGTCGTACCTGGCCACGGCGTGACCGGCGGCGACCTGGGCCATGCCAACCTCGACACCGTCCCTGGTCGAGACATAACGCAGTAGCCGGTCGTGCTGGTCACGGTCGTTCTGGCCATCCGGAAGTTCAAGGACCACGATGTCGCCCTCGGCGAAGATGCCCGCGATGGCTTCGGCTGCCTCGGCGTAGCCGCATTCACCGCGCTCCGGGGTGTCGATGCCGATGAGCCGGACGGTGCCCTCGCTGGTCTTGATGGTGTCACCGTCGATGACGGATATGAACGTCGTCGCCCGTTCGAGGGTCGGCAACGGCAACGGGGTTGATGCAACAGGGCGGGCGGTCGAGACGGACTTCACTGCGCATGTCTCACCCCCGGAAGGTGCAGCATCGGTGTCGTCGATCGACCCGAACGATGCCGCACACGACGTCAACAGGACTGAAAGCCCGATGCCGATCAATAGCGGGGATTTGAGCATCCGGGGTGTCCTCCATAGCTGTGGGCGGGCGTTCCGAGGGGCGTTTTTGATCTTGCGTCCGGCCTGTGCCGGAGCGTACCCGGTCCGCAGATCCCAAGATCAACTGGGGTCCGGGAAAGCCGCCTGACAGGATCGGGGGCATGAACAGCGAGCTTGATCCGTGCCCCTGCGGCGGGGCCGTCTACACCGGTTGCTGCGAACGGTTCCACGCTGGCCACGAGCAGGCCCCGACCGCCGAAGCCCTGATGCGGTCACGCTATTCGGCGTTCGCGTTGGGGCTGGGCGATTACCTGTGGCGCACCTGGCATCCCCGCACCAGGCCCGACGACGTCAGGTTGGACGACACCGAGTGGACGGGCCTGGAGATCATCGAAGTGGTGGACGGCAGCGAGTCCGACACCCAGGGCACCGTGGAGTTCGCCGCCCACTACCTGCACGGGCAGGATGCCGGCACGATGCGCGAGAGATCCCGATTCGAGCGGCGCGCCAACCGCTGGATGTACCTGGATGGCGTGACGCAGCAGTCCTGAAGCTCAGGCCTCCCAGCCAACGTCCTCCGCGGTGAGGTCGGGACGCCACCCCTTCCACACCGGGTGGCGCAGCAGGCTGCCGTCGGTGCGTTCGCTGTAGGTGACTTCACCAACGAGCAGCGGCTCGACCCATCGGACGCCCTTTGCGTGAGCGGCAGGGACGCCGTCAACCGGGGCCAGCTCGGTTTCGATTTCGCCGAGCACTTCGCGGGCGTCCCGGAGTTCCTTCTCGGTGAAACCTGACCCGACCCGGCCCACGTACACCAGTTCGTCCCCTTCCGGGACGGCCATGAGCAGCGCGCCGAGCGTGCGGGTCCGGGCGTTCTCGCCGGGCGCCCAACCCACCACGACGATGGCCTGCGATTGCACGTTCTTGATCTTGATCCAGGTGCGCCCGCGGCGACCGGGCTGGTAGACGCTGTCTGCGCGCTTGGCAACCACCCCCTCGAGGCGTTGCTCGCGGCTCACGGCCAGCGCAACCTCGGCGTCTTCACCCAGGTCGACCGGCAAATGGATGTGCTGGCTGGCCGCACCGAGCAGTTCGTGCAGCTGCCGACGGCGTTCAGAGTAGGGCTGGCGCAGCAGCGATTGCCCGTCCCGGTGGAGCAGGTCGAAGACCATGTAGTGCGCGCGCCCGGGGGTGCGGGCATGGTTCTGCAGCAGTTCGAAGCTGGGCCGTCCCGAACTGTCGAGTACGACGATCTCGCCGTCCAGCACCGCGTTGCCGCTGACCAGCCCACCCAGTTCGGCCAGTTCGGGGTAGGCCGGGGTCAGGTCGATACCACCCCGGCTGCGGTATGAGGCCCGACCCGCGCCCACCGACGCGACGGCGCGATAGCCGTCCCATTTCACCTCGAAAATCCAGCCCTTGCCCTGCACATCGGCGGCGGTCCCTGCGGTTGCGAGCATCGGTTCGATCACTGGCAGATCCGGGACGTCCGGGGCTGGCGGGTTGGTCATCAAGTGGATGAGCCAGTTCTTTTCGTCCTGGTCACGGCCGGTGTAGATCAGCGCGTAGGTGCGGGGCTGGCCGCCCAGGCCGCCGTCCGGGCCTCCGGTGAGGGTGACGATGACCTCGCGTCCGGGCACCCACTTGTGCAATTCGTAACTGCCGGCGTCCCAGATGCTCACCTGCCCGGCCCCGTACTGCCCCTTGGGGATCTCGCCGGCGAAACTGCCGTATTCGAGGGGGTGGTCCTCGGTCTGGACGGCCAGGTGGTTGGTTTTCGGGTCGGTGGGCGGCCCCTTGGGCAGCGCCCACGAAGCCAGCACCCCGTCGCGTTCGAGCCGGAAGTCGTGGTGCAGTCGCCGGGCGTGGTGTTCCTGGATTACGAAGCTGTTGCCCGCAGCGGCCGGCCGGGGTGCGTCGGCGGGGACCGGCTCGGGGGTCTGGTGGGCGTCCCGCATGGCGCGGTAGGTGGCCAGCCGGTCCGGCCCGGATGCCGGGGAGCCGCCGTCCAGACCAGCAAGCAGGTCACCAATGCCGCTGCGCGCCCGCTCGAGGATCTGGTTGAAATCGAGTTGGCCGACATCGGGGGTGAGTTCGTCCCAGGTGCGGGGTGCGGCCACCATGGGGTGGTCCCGGCCGCGCAGCGAGTAGGGCGCGACGGTGGTCTTGGCGGCGTTGTTCTGGCTCCAGTCGATCAGCACCTTGCCCTTGCGCAGTTCCTTCTTCATGTCGCTGACAATCAGGTTGGGGTGCAGCGCCTCGAGGGATCGGGCCAGTTCCCTGGCCAGCGTGGACGCCTCGTCCGAGGTCATCGAACCATCCAGTGGCGCATACAGGTGGATACCTTTGCTGCCACTGGTGACCGGGTACGAGGTGAATCCGGTGCCGTCAAGCACCTCGCGCACCAGGTGCGCCACTTCGACGCATTGCGGCATGCCCGCGCCCTGGCCGGGGTCGAGGTCGAGCACGAGGCGGTTGGGATGCTGGTGTTCGCCGTCCGGGCCGACCCGCCATTGCGGCACGTGGATCTCCAGCGAGGCGAGTTGCGCCAGCCAGACCAGGGTCGGGGTGTCGTCCACCAGTGGGTACACGTTCGGCCCGTCGGAGTGCTGGACGGTGTGGGTGGCCACCCAGTCGGGCGTCGATTTCGGGTCGAGGTTCTTGTGGAAGAACGGACGCTGCGGCTGGTCGGGAGTGCCGACACCGTTCGGCCAGCGTTTGCGGGTGGCGATGCGGTGTCGGGCGTGCGGCAGGAACCACGGCGCGATCTCCTGGTAGTACGCGATGACCTCACCCTTGGTCGTTCCGGTTGCCGGGTACATCACCTTGTCGAGGTTGGTGACCCTGACGGCGCGCCCGTCGACGATGACTCGCGAGCCGCCCTCGGCCATGATCAGGCCTCCAGCTTCTTCACTATCCGTTGCACGGTCAGCCAGGTTCGGGTGGTGATCTGCTTGCCGTACTCCTTCTCCAGTTGCACCATGAAGTCTGGTGTCTGACCGGGTTCACTGTTGTCGATGACCGACAGGACGGCCCGGGCCGGCCGGTCGTAGCCGACGATCCTGGCCCGCGGGTCATCCTGGGTGGGCAGTTGTTCGGGTTCGGCCGCGCCTTCCTTGAGGAATGTGGCGGTCAGGTAGCTGCCGCGGCCGTGGGTGAGCCCCGGGAACGGATCGGCGTCGAGCAGTGCCCGCAACTGTGGCAGCGTACGGATGATCACCCGGCTGCCCAGACCGAGGTCAGCGGTCAGTGCGTGCTCGATGCGCTCTTCGAGTTCGGCGATTTCCTGTTCAGGCGCCCGGAAGACGATGTTCCCGCTGGACACCACCGACTGGACCCGCTCGAGCCCGAGTCGTTCAAACACACCCCGGAGTTTGTCGTTGGTCATGTTCTTGCCGCTCGGCGCGATGCCACGAAGCATTGCCGCGTAGCCCTGCATGTATCGAGGCTACTTGCCTGCCGGCGATGGGTCGATCACTTGTGGCGCAGCAATCTGCAGCATCGAGCTCAACTCTCACCACCGAGCGAGTCTTCACTTGTGGACCCGGGTTTAGAACTAGTGTGTCGGAAGAGCCCACGAACTGCTCGCAAGTCCGCCGCAGCACCGAGCAATCGTGGGGTACTAAAGGACGCGACCATGGACACCACCAACAGGGCAAACCTGGCTCTCGAGATCCGCCCATTTGACCGCGCACTGGTGAAGCGAGCCACCACGTTTTCGTGTGGACATCCAGATCTCGACATGTGGCTGCGGCAGCACGCCGGGCAACAGGAGCGCCGAAACAACACCCGTACGTACCTTGGAGTGGTTGCCCAGACCAGGCAACTCGTCGGCTATTACGCAACCACTGCTTACCGCATTGAGCGGGATGACGAGTCTCTGAGGTACGAGGCCGGCCGGAGACGCTATCCGATTGCAGCGGTCCTGCTCGCGCGGCTGGCAGTAGACACGCATTGGACGGGTTGTGGGTTTGGAAAGCAGTTGTTGGTAGATGCGCTGAGGCGGATAGCCGATGCGAGCACGGCGGTGGGCTTCGAACTAGTGGTTGTCGACGCGATCGACGACACCGCCGTAACGTTCTACGCGAGATTTGGGTTCACACAGTTTGAACATCATCCACGGAAGTTGTACTTGCCGACCAAGCATCTCCTGGCGACGCTGAATAGCGGTTGACTGAGCGAGACACGCCGACAGGCTTGAACTGTACGCACTACGTACGTACGATAGGCATACATCGCCGACAAGCACGCATGATCTTCTTTTTAAGGGAACGAGATGACAGCCAAGACCGAACGCTTAAACCTGCGCTGCAGCGCCGACACACTGGCGACCCTGCGAGAAGCAGCAGGGATTCAAGGACAGGACTTGACCTCATTCGTTCTGGGCGCCGCTTTGGACCGGGCGCGCAGCGTGCTCGCGGAAGATCGGATTCTACGGTTGAGTCCAACAGAAATCATCAAGCTTGAGCGTGCACTGGACGCCGATCCCGCGGCTATCCCGCAACTGGCCAGATTGTTTGCGGGCGCCCAAACCAGGCAGGCCGACATCGATTCTTCAGCACAGGCGAGCCAATAGGGGCTCAGGCGTCCTCGGGTTCCTGTCCGGTCTCGACGATGCGGGCGGCGATGTCGCGCAGTTTCAGGTTGCGGGCCTGGGAGGCGTCCCGCAAGCGGGCGAAGGCTTCTTCGGGGGTGAGCCGGTGCCGCTCGACCAGGACGCCGATTGCCTGGCCGATGGCGCGGTGACTGACCAGGGCGCGCTGCAGGTGGGCCTGCCGTTCAGCGAAGGTTGACGCGGCGATCGTCCGGTCGACAGCAAGATCGATGGCGTGCACCAGCAGGTCGCCGACGATCAGTTCATCGATCGGGATGGTGCGGGGGGTCGCCAGTTGGATCCAGGCCAGGCAGCCGCGGTCTGCTTCGAGGCTGCCGAGCAGGATGCCGTTACGGGGTTGGCCGGAATCCTGAAGGGCCTTTTCGGTGGGCGGCACCCGCGCCTCGGTGAGCGCAGTACGTGACGGCTCTGGCAGTTCACTGAGCAGGACCTCACCGGCTGAGGTGATCACGCCATCCTGGCTGGCAGTTGGGACCCGAATACCGGCCTTCCCGTCGAACAGCACCTCGAGCCCGAGCACGGCAGTGGCGAGCACCTGGTCAAGGTCCGGCGCGCTACCCAGATCGGCAGCCACCTTCACCGCGGTCGCCCTTCGCCTACGCGAGGCGATTGCGTCGTTCCGGCTGGTTCGTTGGGTGGCTGCCTCAGCATTTTCGACCATGGGCGGCTCCTGTCTGGTCAGCTTCAACCATAGTCTCACTGCGATTGAATGCTCACCGGCAAGAACACATCAAGCAGCCGCCCCCATCGGCTCCATCTCCAGCCGCAACTGGTCGAGTATCCGGCTGATCATGCGTGACACCTGCATCTGGCTGGCCCCCATCAGGACACCGATCTCGGCCTGGGTCAGTTCGTCCACGAATCGCAGCCGCAAGACCGCGCAGTCGCGTGCATCCAGGGTGCCCAACGCGTCCCGCAGACTGAGGATCTCGGGCACCAGCTCAAGTTCAGGGTCGCAGGATCCCAACCGGTCGGCGATGCTGCCGGCGTCCGCACGGGGAGCCTCCAGTGACAGCGGCCGGAAACTGGACGACAGGTTCTCGGCCTCGGCGACGTCGTGCGGGCTCGACTTCACCCGTGCCGAGAGCTCGGCCACCCCGACGCTTGCCTGCACTTCCTGCTCGGCTTCGCTGCGTGCCGCCACCACCTGGGCCCGCAACTCCTGCAGCCTGCGTGGGGGACGCACCGTCCAGCCGTGGTCACGGAAGTACCGCTTCAGCTCACCCGAGATCGTGCGGATGGCGTAAGGGGTGAAGCTGCGGCTTCCGGGCTGGTAGCGCTGCACCGCCCCGATCAGCGCGAGCCGCGCCACCTGGACCAGGTCGTCGAACTCGATGCCACGGTTGGCGTAGCGGCGGGCCATCCCATGGCACAAGTCGAGGTTGAGCAGCACTATCTGCTCCATGAGTTCGCGCCTGGTTTCCTCGGCGTCGCCGTCAGTCTGGTGCCAGCTTTCGAGCAGCGCATGCGTGCGCGCGCGGGTTTCTTCAAGATTTCGATTGGTAATGCCATTTCCACGTGTCATGTCCAACTCAATCCTTAGAGCGACACGGCACGTGGTTTGAACCGTTCGTGCTTCCACGCTTGCACGCTGGAAACTGGTTTTCAAGGGACGCGAGATAGCCGTTCGGCAATTAGCCTGTGGGCTTCAACAAGGGCGTCCTCCATCGGACGAGGGTCCGATTGATCCAGGTCTGCCGCTACCTCCTGGACGGTCTCGAGCGCTGTTACCGCCCGCTGCGTGGGCACCGGCAACCGGTTTACCACTTCGTTCTGGTGCTCCTGCAGGGCTTCACGCAACAGCGCTGCCTCGATCTCGAAGGCGAGCGTGTCCGGCTCCAACTCCTGGAGCACCCCTACTGCGGGGGCCAGACCGGGGCTCGCGCTCACCGTCAAGGATTCTGCCGCGAGGTGGGCAGCGAACAGGCTGGCGAATCGGCGCAGAGAGCGTCGCCTGCGGCGTTTGGGTGCAGCGATGATGTACGTCACTGCCTCAATGAGTTCTCTGTGCTGCCAGGCAAGGGTTTCGGCGATCTTGGTCATCGCTGCTCCCGTGTAAGAAGGGCCTGCCGATCCACCGGGTTGGCAGATCGGCAGGCCGACTGATTGCTGGTGGGGGCGCAATCAGGTGAACATGCTGACGCCCCCAGGGCCGACCAGAAGGCCAACGACGATCAGCACAATGCCCCAAAGGAGCTGCTTTCTAATGATTGCGAAAATGCCTGCGATGACCAGCACGGCTGCGAGGATCCACAAAATTAGTGCCATTTCACTACTCCTTTCATGTTGGTTATTGGAATTTGGTCAGGGTTGGGTTGGCTGCCCGCCTGGGCCTGCTTCGCCCGGGTAGCCGAGCGCGTCGTCCCCGCGCGCCGAAGGGCCGGCCGGGTCCTGTTCCTTACCCCAAAGGTCTTCATTGGTGACTGGGTTGCCGCCCACAGAACCACCGGGCGCACCAGGCAGTGACTGGCCGCGCAGAGCACGTTCAATATCCCGCTCGGGGGCTTCGCCAACCCCTGCTGGTGGAAGCCCGGCACCGCTCAGCCCCTGGTTGATCGTGGGGTAGTCGTCGTAGCCGCGTTTGGCGTCGCCCGTATGTTGGGCGCGTCCCTCGGCCTCGAGTTCCTCGTCGTTGGTCAGCTTGCCCCAGGCCTTCTTGGCTCGACCGGCGATCTCGTCGCCCAGGTTCCGGCTGTTGTCGTTGCCTGCCACGGGTCCTCCTTGGTTGGTTGAGCTCCTTGCTCTGGAGGTACCCGCTGGGCAGGCATTCAAACAGTTCTTCAGCGATTTAACATGCTGCGATACAACGCGATGTGGTTGGCAACCATCCGCTCGCTGCTGAACCGGTCCTCGGCCCGGGCCCGACATGCCGCCCGGTCCAGATCAGCGGCCAGGGGTAGCAGCCTCGCCAATTCCTCACTCCTTGCCAGGTATCCGGTGATTCCGGACTGGATGATTTCTGGCGCTGAACCGTAGGGGGTGCCGACGACGGGGGTGCCGGTGGCCAGTGATTCAATCATCGTCAGTCCGAATGGTTCGGCCCAGCGAATCGGATTGAGCATTGCGAATGCGCCACCGAGTAATTCGTATTTCTCGTCCTCGGTGATTTCGCCGAGGTATTCGTGTTCCCTGCTCAGCAGTGGACGTACTTCCTGCTCGTAGTACGCGATCTCATTGGGTTCACGCATTTTCGCTGCGATCCGCAGCGGCACGTCGGCGGTTCGGGCTATCTGGATGGCATCAGCGATGCCTTTCGAGGGGCTCATCCGGGCCAGGCACGCGGCGTATCCCCCGTCCCCGACGCCAACCGGTACCGCTGCGATTTCGATGCCGTGGTGGATCACCGTGTCGACCTGGAACCCGACGGCATGCGAGGCCTGGTTGGCCGAGATCGCCACGGTGGTTGTGTCGTGCGCGAACGCCCGGAACACGGTGTTGGTCTGGGCGTCGAAGGGCCCGTGGTTGGTGGTCACCACCGGCATCCCGGTTGGCCGGCCACGGTACAGCGGCCCACCAAGGGTGTGGTCGTGGATGATGTCGACTCCCCGCATCGCCTGGTAGGCGATCACCACATGACTCAGGTGTGACTTCACCTCGTTCAGTTCAGCAAAGTTCGCCTTCTCGGTGCCCGGCACCATCGGGACCGGGCAACTGCTGTCGGCAGCTGCGGCGAGCAGTACCTGGTGCCCTTCACGCTGCAGGCCGCGGGCGAGCAGGTCGACCACCAATTCGGTGCCGCCGTAGCTGGGCGGCGGAATCGGGACCCATGGTGGGCAAATCAAACCAATGCGCATTCGACCCCCTTCAGCGAGGGCCCCGGGCGCCTCGCTAACCTTCTCGGCGCGACCGCTTGAGAGCCGCCGGGAACGCATCCATCAGTACCTCGTGTTCTCTGGCGCTGAATGTCAGGTTACCCCCGGCCAACCGCAGATTCTGTACGCGCAGGGACCCCATTTCGGTGGGCAGCACCGGATCAAGCGCGAAGCTGCGGGCCGGCACATCGGGGTCGAACCGCAGCAGGATTCGCAGCAGGTGCAGCGGGGTCGCCGCCGCCCAGGCCTGGGGTGAGCACGAGCTGGGGTAGGCGATCGGCTCTGGGTGGTGGTCGCGGCTGAAACCGCAGAACAGCTCGGGCAGGCGTCCCCCGAACCGGACGGCCGCATCGAGCAGGCCGAAGGCGATCTGGCTGGCCTGGTTCACGAAGCCGTACCGCATCAGGCCGTCGACGATGAGCGCATTGTCGTGCGGCCACACCGATCCGTTGTGATAGCTGACCGGGTTGTAGCCGCCCATCGTCTCGGCCAGGGTGCGCACCCCCCACCCCGAGAACATCGCTGGCGAGACCAGGTGCTCGGCGACGGCGGCGGCCTTGTCCGGTTCGATGATGCCGCTCCACAGGCAGTGCCCCATATTGGACGCGAGCGCGTCCACCGGGCGCTTGGCGCCGTCCAGTGCGACAGCGAACCAGCCCTTGTCGTCCAGCCAGAATTTCTGGTTGAAGGCTGCCCGCAGTTCGTCGGCGCGTTCATTGCAGCGGGCAGCGGTGCGGTCGTCCCCCACGGCGAGCGCGAGTTCTGCCCGGTCACGCCAGGCCCGGTAGACGTAGCCCTGCACCTCGGCCAGCGCAGTGGGTGGCCGGGCGATGGTGCCGTCAGCGAAGTTGATGCCGTCCCAGGAGTCCTTCCAGCCCTGGTTGATCAGTCCGTGCCGGCTGTGCCGGGCATATTCGACGAAGCCGTCGCCGTCCCGATCGCCATGGCTGGTGACCCAGTCCAGGGCACGGTCGGCGTTGGGTAGCAGGGCTTCCAGGTCGTCACCGCCCAGACCGCCCCAACGGTGCAGTTCGGCGAGCACCACCACGAACAGTGGGGTCGCATCAGCGGTGCCGTAGTAGACCGATGAGCCGCCGAGGGCTTGCCGGGCGCTGCGTCCCCGCCGAACCTCGTGCAGGATGCGGCCCGGTTCCTCATCGGTTTCGGGCACCAGCTCGTTGCCCTGCAGTGCGGCCAGGGTACGCAGGGTGCCCAGGGCGAGCCTGCGGTCGATCGGCAGGGCCATGTAAGAGGTGAGCAGTGAGTCGCGGCCGAACAACGCCATGAACCAGGGCGCCCCGGCGGCGACGACCACCCTGCCCGGGTGCCCCGGGTCGTCGATGCGCAGTGCGCCGAGGTCGCGGACGCACTGCCGGGCCACCTGCTCGATCTCTTCTTCCTCGAACTGCACATCGGGCAGCCCCGCATACCATTCGTGGCGTTCAGCGCGCAGCCGTTCCCTGCCCAGCCCGGGCGGGTTCCTCGATGGTTCGGGTATGCGTGAGGGGCGGGCGGTGAAGGTGATGCTCGCTGAGCCCTTCGGCGCCAGGGTGAGGGTGGCGGCGAGCCCGTTGCGGCGAACAACTGCCTGTGGGCAGGAGACCTCGACGCGGCGGGTGAATTGGTCGTCGATCGAGTCGAAGATGATCGAGCCGTCCGACATCGAGCGCGTCACCGCCCCGGGTGCCTCCCGGGCGCCCTTCACGTCGAACAGGTCGGCGAAGTCGGCGTCCACCTGCAGCACCAGGGTGCAGGTCTCCTGTTCGGTGCCGTAGTTGTGCAGCGTCACGGTTTCCTGCAGCAGTTCGCCCACCCAGCGGTCGCGCTCGACGATCAGGGTGCTTTCGCGGCCGGCCCGGTGCGAGACCCGGCCGATGAAGATGGCGCGGTCAGTGGCGGGAGTGTAGGCGTCCAATGGTTCCATGTGGGTCCCGCCGGCCAGCAGGTTCCACCGCGAGATCGCACGGGTGTCCCGGTAGAACCAGCCGTGCGACGAATCCGAGAACATGTCACCCGACGGGGAAGATACGCAGAACCTTGACCCCTCGAGAATGGTGATCGCACGCGGATCACCGTTGCTTGCGGTTGGCGCATTCCAGCCCGGCATACCCCCAGTATGGGCCCAGGATCAAAGGGGTGGGTCAGGAACTTTCCTTGTCCTCCAGACCGACCGCCTCATGCAGTTCCTCGCTGGCCTCACGCAGCCGTTCCGAGCCCTGTTCGGCGTGCTCGTCGATCCCCCACTGCTTCTGGGGTGGTCTTACCCGTTTCCGCCAGGTTCATGTCTGCGGACAAGGGACGGCGATGGTGCATACGTCCGCCCCGGATGGGTATCTGGGGAATGACACCAATCGTCCGGCACGAGGAAGGAACCACGATGGATACCCAGACCTTGATCTGGATCGCAGTCGCGGTGGTGATCGTTTCAGTCATCATCCTGATCGTCTACACGGCGACCAGCAGGCAGCGCCAGCAGCGTGAACTCGCCGACCGGCGCGAACAGGCAGACCAGGCGCGCCTACTCGGCCAGGACGAAGGGCTACGGGCCAGGCAGCAGACCGCGGAGGCCGCCGAGCAGGAGGCTGCGGCGTACCGGGCACGCCTGGACGCTGAGCGGCTCGAACGGGCCGCCCAGGATCGGGCTGCCGAGGCCGAGCAGGCCCACCAGCAGGCGCAGGAGCACTTCGATGAGGCCTCCGCCCTCGATCCCGGCCGCACCAGCCCGTGGGAGGACCGCGGCGGCGCGGACCTTGGCGATGAGCCACGCGAACGCCTTTGATCGCGACCAGAGGTGATCTACCGGCGTGCGCGGCGTGACCGCTGAACCACCCAGATGATCAGCCCAACCGACAGGACGGCCACTGGCACACCCACCCCCGTGAGCACCCAGGATCGACGCGGAGCCGCACGCTGGTCGGTGAGGTCGGCCGGCTCACCGAGCTTCTCGGTCAACCGCTCGCGGTCGGTGGCCGGGTCCCCGTCCATCGGGATCCCACACCAACTCGCTCCATAGTGGCCATCGGCACCCAGCGCCCAAACCAGCAGGTCGGTGTTGCGCGGGATACGGCCCAACCCGCAGGCAGTGATCTCGCTATCGGTCACGAATGTGATCTGCCGGGATTGTTCGCCCTTCCAGACCGTGTGCACCACCACGTCATAGGTGACCAGACCGGAGCCTCCCGACAGTCGCTCGCGGACGGTGACGTCAGCGATCAGGTCTGCCTGCGCGATCGCCTCGTCGAAGTCGTACCCCACGCAATCGCAGGCGTACGCCGGGGTGGACGCCAGGGCAGGGATCATCGCCAGGGCCAGGAACAGGGTCAGCACGAAGACCTGGATTCTGCGCACGGGGTGAGTCCTCTCGACTGGTTGCTGAGGCCATCATGCCCGGGAGCCTTCACACCAAACAGCGGGCCTGGAGTAGTCGCTGGCATGAGGCAACGGACGACTGATCTGAACTTTCCGAGGCCGACAGGCTGAGCCGGGCTGATCCTGGCTGGCGAATGCTCCGTTGAGCACCAAAGACTGCCTTGAGCCATCCATATCGGGATTTGCGCACCCCAGACGACTGTCCGGGGCCTCGACCAGTCGAAAAGCGTCTTCTGGGGTGCGCAAATCCCGTTCTCGTCTCAGCTGAGCAGTTCAGCAGCCCGCATCAGCGGGCCACCTCGTAGACGAGTTTCACAACAGCGTTGGAATAGGCCGCAGATTCCGCAGGCGGAGTGGTTGGGCGTCCCGATCAGCACGGGTGAAGAAGCTCTTGCCTGCACCCAGTAGTACCGGGAACACCAGCAGGTTGTAGCGGTCGATCAGGCCCGCCTCGGACGGGTTTCGCACCAGTTCGCGCGTCATGACTCCTCACCGGCGGCCGAGCTTTCCTCGGTGAGGAGCACTCTCGCGCTGGGTTCGCCGACCAGGGCTGGACTGTTGGACGCGATTCCCCAGATCCGGGTGCGGAGGATCTCCCGGAAGGATTCGGCGGCCTGCTCGGTGTCGAATTCGAGGTCAGCCACGATGTAGTTGGGATCGTCGACGGGACGGCGGATCACGTGTCCACGGACACCTGCGTTCTTGCGCAGTTCAGCGAAGCCGTCGAAGGCCCGCTTCCACCCTGCGTAGTCAGTCACTGCATGTTCGATGTGCAAGGTAGCCATGGATCAATTCTTCCGCCGAGAGCCGCCACGGATATCCACCCACGGTCGACGCGTTCGAAGTGGTGAACGTGGGCCGCCCTGCATCACGGGCATTCATCCACCTGCATGTATGTGCCCTGCCGGAAAAGCTTCAGCGTTCCGTCGAATTGCTTGAAATAGTGCAGCGTCGTCGAGACGTTCCCCTCAGCGACGATCTCCCCGGACGCATCCAGTGCTGGCGCCTGCCGGGAATCCTGGCAGACCCAGATGGCCACTTCGGCATCGTGAGCCAACTCCTCGGGGGCCCACTGGAAACTCATCGGGATCTCCGCATCGGGTGAGATTCGCCACCCCTTCTCCTTGAGATCTGCATACATGCCTTCGTGCTGTTCGAGGTAGGGCTCGTCGATCAACTCTTCAAACCTGACCGGGTATTGCTTGTCGTCGGCGTCCATCAGGTACGCCATTTGCAGCTCACCAATCTCACTGACCAACTGCTCTGCCTCGGTGTAGAGCGTCTCCACCTCCGATGACATGTCGGCCGTGGTCATCGGGGTCGGTGCGCCCGGGGTTGGGGGTGCCGAATCCGGATCGGACCCGCATCCGGCCAAACCGAATGTCAGGACAAGTGCCAGTGCTGTGGGCAGGGCTTTGCGCAGAACCACGTCGACCTCCAAGGGGGTGAAAAAACGCCAATCCTCATGATGCCGCTGGCAAGCGTAAACACGCAAACTGTCAGCCCAGTTCGCGCAGGACTGCGGCCGCTTCCTCGCGCCCGGAACGCACCGCGCCCTCAAGGTAACCGTTGTACTTGCTGGCGTACTCGGCACCGGCGAACCGGATCGGACCGGCAGGCTCGGCGAGCAACTGCCCGGATGCGCTCCACACTCCTGGTGAGAAGTGCGGGGTGTGGGAGCCGCGGGTGTACGGGTCAACGCCCCAGTCGTAGTCGACGTATTTGTGGGGGCGTTTGGCGTCCTGGCCGAAGACGGCGACCAGCGAATCCACGAAGGCCCGCTCGCGCATGCTTGCGCTGAACTTTGACAGTGCGGCAGCCTCTTTGCCCTCGAACAATCCGAACAGCACGCCGCCACCGCCCGGGTCGCTGACATCGAATGCGACGCGCGCGGGGCCCTCGTCGGCACTCATTTGCCCCGACAGGCCAGAATCACGCCACCACGGGGTGTCGTAGAGAATGAACGCCTTGATGTTGTGGCCAGCGGTGGTCCGCTCACCCACTTCGTATCGCCAGGCCGGCAGCGCCGGTTCGTAATCCTGTTGCAGCGCCAGCCACGGGGGCAGGGTGTTGATCACCCGGTGGGCCTCATAGGTGCCCCCTGATTCAGTGAGCACGGTCACCTTGTCCAGGTCGTACTTGAAGCCGGTCACGACCTGACCCAGCCTGATGCGGTCGCCCAACTGGTCGGCCAGTGTCTCGGCGAGCAGGTGCATGCCGCCGCGGATGCGCCGCAGTTTCAGTCCACCGCTAACCGTGAACAGCGATTCCAGGTCGGTGCCCTCGATGCTCAAACGGAGCGCATCGGCCAGGCTCAGTTCGTCGGGTTGGGTGCTGGCGACCTTGGCCAGCACCGCCGAGAAATCCTGCTGGGCGGTGGGGGTGCGCAGGTTGGCCTTCACCCAGCGGCCCACCGATTGGCCCAGCCACGCCGAGTTGGCGGCAGCCCAGGTGGGGTCGGATTCGATTCGTTGGGCCAGCCGCTTGAACCGCAGCACTCCCTGACCAAGGTCGGCCATCTCGAAGGGGCTCAAGGCGTATGAGTGGTCGGGGGCCTGCGTGCTCTTGAATACTGTCCCCTGCGACCTGATCAGCACGGTGCCCTCAGTGGGCCCCACCACCTCAAGCCCGGCCTCGTCGATCAACTCATGCATCGCTTCGTTGCCCGGGCTGACCCACTGGCCACCGATCTCGATCAGTCGACCGTCATGCTCGATGGAAGCGACTCGCCCACCTATTCGGTCCCGCGCCTCCAGCACGAGGACCTCCTTGCCATGCTCGGCAAGCTCAGCGGCTGCCGCTAGTCCTGCGAACCCCGCTCCCACCACTACACAGTCAAACACGTGCCCAATGTACCTAGTACGGCGCCGTACCGCATGCCGGGCCCATTCGAAACAGCAAGTGGCATGAGGGTTTGAGCAAGATCAAACGATTTCAGGTAAGAGTGGTGGATATGACCAGCTATGTAGACGACCGATTCCCTGGCCCCGATCCCTACGCGCCGCTCAAGGACCTGCCGTCCTTCCCATTGACCTCCACCGACCTGGTCAACGGTGCCGAGCTGGACGCGGCGCAGCGCGCGCCGGCCAACATTTCACCGCACCTGGCCTGGGGTGTACTGCCGGCCGGCACCAAGTCGCTGGCTGTCACCTGCTTCGATCCGGACGCACCGACCGGCTCGGGCTACTGGCACTGGGCCGCGTTCAACATCCCGATCTCGGTGGACGAACTACCCACCGGTGCCGGCTCCGATTCAACCCTGGGCGGCATCGACGGTGTTATCACCCTGGCCAACGATGCCGGCACAAAGGATTACTACGGTGCCCGGCCGCCGGCCGGTCACGGCCCGCACCGCTACCTGTTCTCGGTGCATGCGGTCGACGTTGCCCGCCTCGACATCGACCCCGACGCGACCCCTGCCTCGCTGGGCTTCAACCTGTACTTCAATTCGGTCGCCCGGGCCACCCGCTGGGGCTGGTACGAGACCACGCTGTCGTCACAGCAGGACTAACCGCAGGCAGTGATGCGGTAGAGCGCGGCGTCCCCTTGCGAATCAAGCAACTCGAAGCCGGGGGACGCCTCGAGCCCGGTCAGGCCCAGGTTCGGTGGTTCCTGCCGGACCGACCACAGCACGTGCGGTTCGAGCACCAGCACGAAACCCGCCCCGACGCTGCGCACCGCGTCACAAACCGCTGGGTCGAACGCTGCCCGATTCAGGTTTGAGTTGATAAGTTCAACGTCCGCGCTGGGCACGCGCGTCATGTAGTACTGGGTTACCTGCCGCCCGGTAAAGGCGTAAACCATGCTTCCGCCGTGCCACGGGTTGGCTGCGATCACGGCATCCACCGGAACATGCTGCGGCACCCGCTCGATGAGTGCGAGTTCGTTGCTGGTGATGATGTCGGACGCCTCATTGAGCGCGAACCGGTATTGCACCCGAGCGACCGATTCACGCCAACCCAGGCTGGCCAGCATCGCCACCGTGAGCGCGGCAGCCAGTACCAGCGCCAGCACCGTGCGCAGGTGCGCAGCGCTACCGACGCGGCCAGCGGTGAGCCTGCGGGTGCGCACCAGTAGCCAGCGGACGCCCACGTCCCAGCCGAGTACCGCGATCAGCAGGCTCGGTAGTGCGACGATCGCGCCGACCCGGTAGGGGTCGTTGTAGAACGGGGCCGCGAACAGTGAGGCGACCAAGGCATCACCCAGTGTTGTGGTGGCGACATATCCGGCACCGACCAGCACGAATCCGGCGAGCAACGGCCAGAGCCTGCGGCGCCGAATGGCGAAAAGCAGACCAACCAGCAGACCAATGGTGATCACCATGATCGGGGTCTTGCCGAGCGAGGTACCCGCCAGCACCTCACCGGCGGCTGCTCCCAGCAGCATGAAGCCTTCGCGTTCAGTGTCGGCCAGCCGGGTGGTGGCGAACAGCCACAGCACCGGGAACGCGACGGTCCCGGCGAGCACCAGCAGCGTCCAGACCCGTGACCCCCTGATCCACTGCGGCCGGACCCCGGTGCGTGGCCGTGCCCGCCACAGTGCCGCGACAGCGACCGGCATCAGCAGCAGGCCGGCGGTCAGGGTCGCGTTGGGGTGGGTCAGCACGGTGGCAGCAACCCCTGCGACCAGCAGGGCCACGGAGAAGCCCAGTCCCAGCCGGGGCGCACGGCTGCGTCCCAGGCCATGCCAGCCGGCAGCGATCACCACTGGCGCCAGCGACAGGCCGAGCAGGTTCGGGAACAGCGGTCCCCAGTCGAGCAGCGCAAGCGGGAACGAGACACAGGCCAGTGCGAGCGGCCCCACCAGGGCCCGGCCAATATCGGCGATCGGCAGGCAACTTTCGGCCAGCCAGCCCAGCGCCAACGGCCAGACCGCGAAGATGCTCACCAGCATGATCGCGTTGGACGCCACCGTGACCGGTGCCCCGGTCAGTTGCACCAGCAGGCCGGCCCAGTCGTACCAGGCTGCCGGGTAGTACCCGGTCGCACCGACCGTCCCGAACGACAACGGGGACCCGCTGCCCGTGTCGGCCACGAATCTGATCGCGTTGAGGTGGAAGACGTTGTCGTGGCGCTGGGCGAAGAACTCCGGTGAGCCGAGGGCACCGATGATGGACGGGCCAAGAACCACCCCGGCGATGAGGACACCGGCCAGGTAACGCAGCAGCACCCCCCTGTCGCGGCCTGTGTCACGCGGGGCAGGCGCACTGCGCCGCCGCAACCAGGCCAGTGGCCCGGTGGCCAGCACGGTGGTGGCCACTACCCAGATCCACGACCAGTTGACATCGAGCGCCCCGGCCAGCAGCGCGCTGCCCGCGATGACCAGTATGCCGAGCATCGGCGCGGCGGCCGCCCGGGCCAGGGCGGGTAGTCGCACCGGCCACAGCAGGGCCAGCCCGGGCAAGTAAACCAGGCCGATCGCCACCAGGATGTGCGGCAGCGCCTGGGCCCACGTCATGACAGCGCTATGCGCCGATCACCATGCGCGGGACCCCAGTCCACTTGTCAGCCTTCGTGACGCGCCGGCCGTCGAACAACAGCTTGACGCCGGGCAGGTCTGCCGGGGCAAGCTCGGCGTATTCGGGGTGGTCGGCCTGGACGACGGCGACCTCGGCAGGCTCACCCAGGTGGTAGGGCTCCCAGCCGTAGCCACGCAGCTCGTTATCGGTGAACATCGGGTCGTGCACCTTGACGTTGGCGCCGCGGCTGCGCAGCTCATCAACGGTGGCGAAGACACCCGAGAAGGCGGTCTCCTTGACTTTGCCGCGGTAGGCCGCGCCGAGCACGACGGCGTCCACACCATTCAGTGAGCCGAGCACGTTTTCGATGCGCCCCACCACGTAGGCCGGCATACCCGCGTTGTAGGTGCGGGCGGTGCGCACGACGCTGGCGTCCGGGTCGGTCGACAGGTAGAGGCGCGGGTACACCGGGATGCAGTGGCCGCCCACAGCGATACCGGGCTGGTGGATGTGCGAGAAGGGCTGCGAATT
>JBMNPP010000003.1:0-37378 GCA_050943675.1 Brooklawnia sp. | reverse complement strand
AGGGCAGCAGCTCGGCGATCGTGGCGTCAGTGGCCGCGCCAGCCTTGACCATCAGGATGATCGAACGCGGATGCTCGATCGACTGGACGAACTCTTCGACAGTCGGGCTGCCGACGAAGTTGCCCTCGCTACCGTGGTCTGCCAGTACCTGTTCGGTCTTGGCGTAGGTGCGGTTGTAGATCGCCACCGTGTAGCCGCGCGAGGCGAGGTTCCGGGCCAGGTTGGAGCCCATCACTGCCATGCCAACGACACCGATGTTGGCCTTTTGATCCGTCATTATTTCTCCTTGTTGTGTTGAGCTGCTGCTCGGTGGGTGTGCCGGGTTGGTGGGTAATCAACCCTGCTTGGCAATTCGGCCGTTGGTCCAGCGATCACGTAGCCAGTGCGCTGCCGCCTTTGGCTGCCGGTCGCGAGTGAATGCGCCCTTCTTGTTGCCACCCACTCGCATGATGCCCGATGTGGTGGCGAAATCGGCGAAGTTCCACATGTGTTCGCCAATGACAAGCTCGTTGGCGTCCATCGCTGCGCTATTGGATTCCAGGTAGGCCACCTGGTAATCCTCGCTCCAGGGCTCGGCCGGCAGGGTGTGCTCACCGGGGTAGGTGTCAGCGCCGTACTCGGTCAGGATGATCGGTTTGCCCTCGGTGGCCCAGGCATCGAGCTCGGCCTTCATGTCGATCTCGGCGCTGGCCAGGTCTCCGGTGTTGACGTACCAGCCGTAGTAGCGGTTGATCATGATCAGGTCAGCGTACTTGTGCAGTCGGCACTTGCCGTGCGGTGACAGCAATACGTTCACGAAACCAACCGGACGAGTGTTGTCGGCCTCGCGGGCGACGGCGAACAGTGGTTCGAAGTACTCCTCTGATTCAGCCGTATGCGATTCCGGCTCGTTGGCGATCGACCAGATGATGACGCAGGGATGGTTCTTGTCGCGGGCGATGAGGTCGCGGATCATCTGGGCGTGCAGGTTCTGCCCAGCGGTGCTGATGGTGTCCGGCGAGAATGTCGGCAACGAGCCACCCGCACCGAAGATGCCGCCGCCCAGACCGAAGTTCTGACCCACAGCAGGGGTCTCGTCGATCACCAGGATGCCCTGCTCGTCGCAGTAATCCATCACGTCCGACGAGTAGGGATAGTGCGAGGTGCGCAGGCTGTTGGCGCCGATCCACTCGAGCAATTCGAAATCGCGCAGCATCATCGTGTCGTTGTGCTGCTTGCCGACGATCGGGTGGTCCTCGTGCATCCCGAAGCCGGTCAGGTAAACCGGTTCACCGTTGAGCAGCAGTTTGCCGCCCTCGATCGCTACGGTGCGGATACCGATGCGCTGGCGGTAGTCGTCGACGACCTCGCCGCTGGTGAGCACTTCGGCGTGCAGGGTGTACAGGTACGGCTTGCGGACCCCCCACAGGTTGGCGTCGGCGACCTCGATACGTCCGGTGCTGCCCTCGGCGCTGCCGACCACGGCCCCTGATTCGTCCAGCAGGCTGACCCGCACATCGCCTTGCCCGGGCTCGCCGCCCCCGACCTCCACGGAGTATTCGACGATGCCGGTGGCACCGTCGATGCCGGTGACCACGGTGATGTCATCCACGTGCAGCGCGGGCCGGTTGTACATCCACACGTGACGGTGGATACCTGCGTAGTTGAAGAAGTCCTGCCAGTACTTCATGCGTGGGCCTGCCGAGGTTTCCTGCACCATGCCGGGCGGGATCGTCTCGAAGGTCAGCTCATTGTTCGCGATCACGGTGAGGGTGAACCAGCCGCCGGGAGAGACCTGCGGTGTGATGTCCACCTCGAAGGGCAGGTAGCCACCCTGGTGTTCGGCGACCTGCACGTCGTCGACGTATACGGTCGCGGTGTGGGTTACCGATTCGAAGTACAGGATCACCTGCTCGGTCCAGCCGTTGGGCACCTTTACCCGGCGCTGGTACCAGACATCACCGTAGAATTCGCGTTCTTCCCTGGTGGTGTAGATGTCATTCCATGATCCAGGCACTGCCATGCGACGCGGGCCGGGCAGGCCGTTCTGCCAGCCGTCTGTGCGGCCACGCGAGGCCGTGTCAAGTTCGAAATCCCACAATCCGTCGAGGGTGCGGGTGTCGCGCCGGGCACTGTCCTGGGGGCGAAGCATCTGGTGAGTCCTCCTGTGGTTGGCCGTCATGGGCTGCCTTGTCCATGCTCACTCCAACGGTACGGCCTTGTCGGGAGCCGGTCAGCCGATCGGCGGAAAACCGTCTTCCACAAGCCCGACTGGCGAGACTTGGGCGGTTCGCTGGTTCGCTGGTCGGGTTCGGTTAGAGTGTCGGCGTGGAAGAGCGCAGCCCAACCGAAAAGCCCGCGACCATCTATGATGTCGCCGCAGCGGCCGGGGTTAGCCCTTCCACTGTCTCCCGGGCGTTCTCGCGTCCCGGCCGGGTCAGCGCAAAGACCTCGGCCCGCATCCACCAGGTCGCTGCCGAGCTGGGCTACCGGGCGCCCCGGGTGGCCCGGGCAGAGGCGGCCCGGCAATCAAAACTGCTGGCCATCACCCTGACCGACATCACCAACCCCTTCTTCTTCAGCATCATCCGTGGTGCCGAGCATGTCGCGGTGGCCGAGGGCTACTCGATCCTGCTGGTCGACTCCGAGGAGTCCGATGAGCTGGAACGCCGGCTCTTCGACCGGACGCTGCCGCTGGTCGACGGCATGATCGTGGCCGCATCGCGGCTGTCTGATGTGGCCCTGCGCACTGCAGCCAGGTCGACACCGATGGTCTCGCTCAACCGCATGGTGCCCGGCATCCCAAGTGTGATCACCGACAACCCCCGCGGCATGCGGCGAGCACTCGAGCACCTGGCCGAGCTGGGGCACCGCCGGGTGGCCTACGTGTCGGGGCCGCAGGCATCGTGGGCCGAGGGGGCGCGCTGGCGGGCCTTCCGTGAGGGCTGCTACGAACTCGACCTCGTTGAGCAACGCATCGGCCCGGTGCCGCCTACGGTGCGGGGCGGCATGGGAGTGCTGCCCCAGGTGAGGGAGAAGCGGGTCACTGCGGTGGTTTGCTTCAACGACCTGCTCAGTATCGGGATCATGCGGGCTGCCAAGGCGGCCGGGATGGTCATCCCGAACGAGCTCTCGGTGATCGGCTTCGACAACATCTTCGCCTCCGACCTGGTGACCCCCGGGCTGACCACGGTGGCCGCGCCGCTGAGCCTGCTCGGTGAGCGGGCGGCCAGAATGATGATCGCGCAACTGGGTGGGCAGGCGCCCGAGCCCAACGAAGAGGCACCAGCAGTGCTGCCGATGCGGTTGATCATGCGCGAATCCACCGCCAGCGTGCCGCGGCGCTGAACCCCGAGGGGCCCAGCGCCGCGTGCCTGTTGCCGGTGGTCAGTCGGTCGGGCGTTCTGATTCGAGCCTGAACAGCACTTCGCCGGCGTCCTTGATGACGTGGTACTTCGGGTCGTTCATCAATGCCGGGATGGTGGCCGGGTCACGGTACTTCACGTTGATCGACTCGCACACATCCGGGGGGATCTGGGTGGCGAACGTCAGTGTCAGGCGGCACTCCTCCACACCGGTCTCGGGATCATAGGTGCCTGCCCCGCGGGCATGAGTCGAGTGCGCCAGCACACCCCACGGGACGTGGCTGAACTTGTCCCACTGCTTTACGTAGTAGTCGCGGCAGTGGTAGCCGATCTCGTAGATCTCCGGGTGCGCCTGCGAAACCTCAGAGATGTGCGGGGCGTAGAGGATCACCTCGCCGCCATCAGCGACTGCCGGTTCGGTCTTGTAGAAGCCCTTGGCGGCAGTCCAGATGTCGTGGTAACGCAGCGGGATCTCGGAGATCACGTTGGGGAAGGCCTCTTCGACGTACTCGATGTGGGTCTGCGCGGTCACCTTGGCCTGCTGGGCCCAGGCGTCCTCGGGGCTGCCGAAGGATGCCGATTCAAGTTGGTCGGAGTACGCCTTGACCACGAAGGCCAGGCAGTACTTCTCGCCGGGCACCATGTTGGCGCCCTCGTTGATCATCGCCCGCACCGGGGTGATGCCCGGGGTGCCGATCATCTTTGCCGAGGTGATCAGGGCGCCCACCCAGTGGGTCATGTCGATCAACTCGTGTGCGGCCGAGCCGGGGATGAAATACTTGTTGCCGCCCGAGATACCCACGACCTCGTGCGGCAGGATCGGGCCGAGGATGATCTTGACGTCGGCCTCGACGACGGTCTTGTTGATCTGCACATCGACGCCTTTTTCCAGGCGCCCGCCCGAGAGTTCCTTGATCCGCGCTGCCGAGATCTGCCCGACGCTGACCAGTTCGTCGTGGTCCTTCCACAGGTGGTTGATGATCGGCATCCCGGGGTACTCGGCTGCCAGGTCGGCCTCGCGGCTGCCCGCGGTCCAGTAGGCAATCTCTTCGGGTTCCATGTACTCGTGGGTGCCGAGCGCGATGACGGCAGTGACGCTGGCGGCCCGGTTGATCACCGACTTGTAGACGGCCCGCAGGATGCGCGGCATCGGGCAGCCACGGGTGTCGTCGGGGATGATGAGCACCAGGCTCTTGCCCGCCAGGTCGACCTTGCCGAACTGGGTGGCGACGAAATCCTCGAACTCCTGGACCCCGATTTGGTAATGGGGACCGCCAATGGTGGGTACCGACATGATTGTCTCCTGATGTTTGCGCATCGACAGATGCGATATCTTCGCCTTCCAATCTAGCGCCAACCTGCCAGTTTCAAGCCCGGACGGGGCCCGCCAAAGGTTGCCATCGGCAATGGCAATTGCTGGCAACCGTCCAACACAACGGTATTGATGGACAAGAATGTGCCCATGGCCCAACTCACCTTGCATGACGATCGCCTATTTCCGGCTGACGAGGCCGTCCGCCAGATTGCCAGGCGCATCTATGCCGAAACCCGTCACTTGCCGATCATCTCGCCGCATGGCCACGTGCCACCGGAGTGGATCGCAGATGACATGTCATTTGAAAACCCCACCCGGCTGTTGTTGACCCCTGATCACTACATCAACCGGCTCATGCACGCCAACGGCGTCGACCTGTCGACCCTCGGGGTGCCGGTATCGCGCACCGACATGACTGAAGAGGACAACCGCACTGCGTGGCGGACCTTCTGCGAATACTGGCCGGTCTACAACGGCACCGCGATGCGCTACTGGATGACCGACCAGCTGGTTGGCGTGTTCGGCGTGACCAAGCGCCCCAGCGCCGAGACCGCTGACGAGATCTACGACGCCATCCAGGCCTGGATCGATACCCATCGTCCGCGCGAGCTAATGGACCAGTTCAATATCTCGTTCATCGCCACCACCGACGACCCGGTTGACGACCTGCACCACCACGAGGCGATCGCCGCTGACACCGAGTTCAGCGCGAAGCACCGGGTGGCCCCGACCTTCCGCCCCGACAAGTACCTCGAACCGGCCCGCGCCGACTGGCCCGGCCTGGTCGAGGCGCTCAGCCAGGCCTCCGGCGTCGACACCTCGACCCTGGCCGGCTACACCGCGGCGATGGAGAACCGGCGCGCCTACTTCAAGAGCAAGGGTGCGATCAGCACCGACCACTCGCACGCCGACCTTGGTGCTGAATACCTCGAGGCCGCCGACGCCGAACGGCTCTACGCCAAGGCCCTCAAGGGCGATGCCAGCCTCGACGAGGCCACTGCGCTGCGTCGCCACCTGATGATGGACCAGGTGCGGATGGCCACCGAGGATGGCCTGACCCTGACGCTGCACCCGGCGGTCTACCGTGGCCACGATCCGGCCACCACCGATGCCTACGGCGCCGATGTCGGCTGTGACATCCCGTACAAGCTGGAGGTCACCAGGGCAACCCAGCCGATGCTGAGCACGTTCGGCAACCACCCCAACCTCAAGCTGGTGATGTTCACCCTGGACGAGGACGTCTTCTCTCGTGAGATCGCGCCGCTGGCCGGCTTCTACCGCTCGCTGTACATCGGTGTGCCGTGGTGGTTCATCGACGCCCCCGAATCGATCATGCGGTTCAAGCAGTCGGTCACCGAGATGGCCGGATTCAGCCGTATCTCGGGCATGATCGACGACACCCGCGCGTTCTGTTCGATCCCGGCCCGCCACGACATGATGCGCCGCTGTGACGCAGCGCACCTGGCCAACCTGGTGGCCGTCCACCGCCTCGATGAGGACGAGGCCATCGAACAGGCGATCAAGCTGGTCGTGGACAACCCGAAGAAGGTGTTCAACCTGTGAGCAAGATCCTGAACCGTGCCGAGCACGGCCGCCCAGCCGCCCCGATCCGCATCATCCACCTCGGTATCGGCAACTTCACCCGTGCCCACCAGGTCTGGTACACCGAGCACGCTGCCGACGCGGCTGAGTGGGGTATCGCCGGTTTCCCCGGCCGCACCACCCTGGAGCCGAAGATCTCGCCACGCGACGACGCGCTGGACGCCCAGGAGGGCCTCTACCAGCTTGACGTGCAGCACCCGGACGGCGACAAGGTCGAGGTAATCAGTGCGGTCTCGGCGTCCTACCGCTCGCACGACATCGACTCGTGGACGCGGCTGTTCGCTGACCCGCAGGTTGCGATCGTCACCTCGACGATCACCGAGGCCGGCTACTGCCGCGATGTCGACGGCAACCTCGACCTCACCAACCCCGATGTGATCGCTGACCTCGACAAGTTGAAGGCCGGCCAGCTCGATGTCGCGGTGTTCACCGGACCAGCCAAGTTCGTCCGTGGCCTGCTGGCCCGCCGGGCTGCTGATGCCGGACCGATCACGTTCGTACCCTGCGACAACGTGCCAGACAACGGCGAGATGGCCGAGCACGTCATCAAGCAGGCAGCCGAGTACGTCGATCCGACCCTGCTCGGCTGGATCGATGACAACGTCGGTTTCGTGACCACCATGGTCGACCGCATCACCCCGCGGGCCACCGAAGAGGACGCCGCCAGGGTGGCCGAGCTGACCGGCATCGTCGATCCCGGCCTCGTGGTGACCGAACCATTCGCCGAATGGGTGCTCGCTGGCGAGTTCAAGTCCCCCAGGCCCCAGTGGGAGACCATGGGCGCCAAGTTCGTCGACGACATCGGCCCGCACGAGATGCGCAAGCTCTACCTGCTCAACGGCTCGCACTCACTGATGGCCTACTGCGGCCCGGTGCTCGGGCTCGAGACCGTCTACCAGGCAATCAACGACGAGCGGGTGCTGGGCTGGGTCAACGAATACTGGGACGATGCCGTGCAGCAGGTGCCCCTGCCCGATGCAGAGAAGCAGGCATATCGCCAGGCGCTGCTCGAGCGGTTCAACAACCCGCAGATGAAGGACCAGTTGGCACGCATCGCGATGGACGGCACGCAGAAGCAGCCGATCCGTATCGTGCCGCACATCAATGCCTTCGCCGAACGCGGCGAGGTGGCCTCCGGTGCCACCCGGGCCATCGCTGGCTGGGTGCTGCACCTGCGTGGTGTCGGCGCGCCGGTCAATGACGCCAACGCCACCGAGTTGGTCGAGCAGGCCAATGCCGGTGACCTGGCCCAGGCCGTGGATGCTGTGCTTGCCTACCTGAAGGTGGACAACAAGCAGGTGGCCGCAACAATCCTGGCGCAGGCCGAGGAAATGCTCGCCTAGCGGCGGTAAGTGACCTGCCCGGCCCAGATCGTCAACTCGATCGGGTCGGGCAGTTCCATGCCGTGGTAAGGGTTGTTGCGCGAGGTCGACAGTGATTCGTCACGGTCCACCACCCAGCGCCTCTTGGGATCGACCAGCACCAGGTTGGCCGGTTCACCCGGACGCAGGGGGCGGCCCTGCCCGGTGGCCCGCCCGATCCGGGCGGGTGCAGTGCTGAGCACCCGTACGACGTCCAGCCAGGTCATCCGTCCGGTGTTCACCATGGTCTCAAGCACTGAGGACAGCGCCTGCTCCAGCCCGAGCAGGCCCGGCTTGGCCTTGGGGAAGGCGGGCGCCTTTGCCGCGCGGTCGTGGGGTGCGTGGTCGGTGCCGACGATGTCGATGGTGCCGTCAGCCAGTCCGGCCCGCAGTGCCTCGATGTCCTCGGCGCCACGCAGTGGGGGGTTCACCTTGAAGTTGGTGTCCAGGCCACGCAAAAGCTCGGAGTCGAGTAGCAGGTGGTGCGGGGTCACCTCAGCGGTCACCTGTACCCCGCGTGCCTTCGCCCAACGGACGACCTCGACGCTCTCGGCGGTGGTGATGTGGCACACGTGCAGACGTCCGCCGGTCAATTCGGCGAGTTGGACATCACGGGCGACGATCGTCGATTCAGCCGCCCACGGCCAACCGGTCAGGCCCAGTGGGCCTGCCACCGAGCGTTCATCGGCGCAGGCATCCGGGCCGGCCAGGACGTGGTCCTGGCTGTGCTGGGCGATGACGGTGCCTGTCTGGGCCGCCAGTTGCAGGGCCTGGCGCATCAGCGCCGTGTTCATCACGCAGTTGCCGTCGTCGCTGAACATGCGGACACCCCAGGTAGCCATCTCGGCGATCGGTGAGAGTTGCTCACCGGCCAGGCCGACGGTGATCGAGCCGACCGGGAAGACCTCTGCTGATGCCGAACGCCCAGCGATCTGGCTGATCCGGGCCGCCCGTTCAACTGTGTCAGTCACCGGATCGGTGTTGGCCATCGCAAACACCGCGGTGTAGCCGCCACGGGCCGCCGCAGCGGTGCCGGTGGCGATCGTCTCCGATGTCTCGAAGCCGGGCTCGCGAAGGTGAGTGTGCAGGTCGACCAGCCCAGGCAGTGCCAACAGTCCGTCAGCCTCGATCAGTTCGGCATTGGGGGCCGGTTCAGCGGTGAACTCACCGCCGGTGATGTTCAGTTCCAGCGCCCGCCCGTCGGCGCCGCGGGCGCCCCTGATGCTGTAGCTGGGCATCACTGCTGCACCTCACGGGTGACCTGCTGGACGCGAAGTGCGCGCTGGGCGGCGTCACGTGATTCGCTGAGGATACGGCGCACCTGTTCGGGCAGTTCACGGGCCGCCATCCACTGGTCCAGTTGCGCCAACCATTCCTCGGTGACCAGTACCGATGGCCACAGGTAGCGCAGGGCGGTCTGCCGGGCGATGTGACCGCGCTCGGCCCATGAGCCGGCCGAATTCGCGATCTGCTCGCACAATTGCAGGTAGGCGTGCTGGTAGCCCTCCAGCAGCTCCTCTTGTCCGTACTTCCAGAAATTCGTCGCAACCTCAAAATGGGTGCCGTTGGGGATGTCCGGGTCGTCGGTGGCCAGGCGCCAGGCCTCGGCCTTGGTCGCGGGGTTGGCCAGTGCGGCCCGGGCACCCGCCGCGAACTGGGTACCCGAGATCGTGCGGTCCTGCTCGGCCTCGGCGGCTATCCGGTCGGTGTCGACCATGCCCAGGCGCGCCAGCGAGGTGATGATCGCCCAGCGGCGATCGGCATCGATGGGCAGACCGGGCGGCACTTCTTCGTCGTCCAGCCAGCCCGCGATCAGGGCGCCGCCTGCGGGTGAGTCGATTGCCGCGATCACCGCATCGGCCACTGCCACCTGGCGGTCCGAACCGGGGGCGGCGGTCTTCAGCAACGATGCCAGGCCAGCCACGAGCCGTGCCCGTTGTGCGGGACGTTGCTCGGGTGCGCAGTAGCCGGTGACTGACAGTTGGGCCTGCTGCAACTGGTTGATGATCGCTGTTGCGTCGTCCTCGCCGGTGAGCCCGTTGAGCACGAACTGCAGGTATTCGGCTGATGAAATCTCGGCGTCGCGCCAGGCGTCCCAGGCGCTGGTCCACACCACGGCCCGGGCCAGCGGGTCGGTCAGCTTGGCCAGGTGTTCGGAGGCCACGCGCCGGGATCGGCCGTCCAGGCGTACCTTCACATAGCTCAGGTCGCGGTCATTGAGCAGCAGCAGGTCAGGACGGGCGACCCCATTGAGCGCTTCGATGAGGGTGCGCTCTCCGTGGACGTCCACTTCGAGGGCCTCCCGCAATTGCAGGCCCTCGGCGGTCAGGTCGTACAGTCCGATCCCGAGTCGGTGGGTGCGCAGGGTCGGATGCTCCGCGTTGGCGTACTGCAGCACCTCGAAGCGGGTGAACCGCCCTTCGGCGTCCACCACGAAATCAGGGCGGACGAGGTTGACTCCCGTGGTCTCCAGCCATTCACCGGCGAAACCCGACAGGTCACGGCCGCTGGCCTGCTCCAGGGCGCTCAGCAGGTCATTGAAGGTCGAGTTGCCCCATTCGTGGGCGTTCAGGTATTCACGGACCCCGGCCAGGAATTGTGCTTCACCGACATAGGCGACCAACTGCTTCAGCACCGAGGCGCCCTTGGCGTAGGTGATGCCGTCGAAGTTCTGGTCGACGGTTTCCAGGTCGATCATGTCCGCAGCGATCGGGTGGGTCGTGGGCATCTGGTCGACCCGGTAGGCCCACAACTTGCGGGCATTCGCGAAGACCATCCAGGCGTCCTGCCCGCCATATCGGCGTGCGATCTCGGACTGGCAGTAGTAGGCGGCCCATTCGGCGAAGCTCTCGTTGAGCCACAGGTCGTCCCACCACTTCATGGTGACCAGGTCACCGAACCACATGTGCGCCAGTTCGTGCAGGATCGTGTTGTCGCGCTTGGCGTAGGCCTCTTGGGTGACCCGTGACCTGAACAGGTATTCGTCACGGAATGTCACGCAGCCGGCGTTCTCCATCGCACCGGCGTTGTACTCGGGCAGGAAGAGCTGATCGTAGGAATCGAATGGGTAGGGGCGGCCGAAGGCGGCCTCGAATACCTCGAAGCCGCGCTGGGTTGTGGTGCGCAGTTGCTCGTCGTCCAGGTATGGCGCCATCGAGGCGCGGCAAACCAGATCGGCAGGCAGCTCGCCTGCTGCCGAGGTGATGGTTCCCGGTGCCACGTGGAACTGCCCGGCAACCAGCGCTGTGATGTAGGTCGAGATCGGGGGAGTGGCGGCGAACTGCCAAGTGGCGAAGCCGTCTGCGTCGGTTTCGCCGGGGGTTGGTTGGGCGGAGTTGGAGTAGACCTTCCAGTCGGCTGGTGCGATCACGCTCAGCTCGAAGGTGCCCTTGAGGTCGGGCTGGTCGAAGCAACCGTACATGCGGCGGGCATCGGCGGTCTCGAACTGGCTGTACAGGTAGACCTTGCCGTCGGCCGGGTCGACGAAGCGGTGCAGACCCTCACCGGTGCGGGAGTACCGGCACAGCGCGGTCACGGTCAGTTGGTGTTCGCCCTCGGTCAGGTCGAGCGCAACCCGATGGCCGTCGTGGACGTCGGTGGACAACTGCTCACCATCGAGCCAGGCATCCAGTAATTCGTCGGCGATCAGGTCGAGCCAGGTACTTCCGGCAGCGCTGGCGAATCGCACCGTCGTGGTCGAGATGAAGGTGGTTTCGGGGCTGGCCAGTGGCCCATCATCCAGGCCCCGTCCACTTAGGTCGACGATCACCCGGTAGGCGTGGGTGCTGACGAGTTGCGAGCGCTGTTGCGCTTCGTCCCGGGTGATGTTCACCGAGCTGCTCATGCGATTTTGTCCAATCTGCGTACGGCCGCGCCAGGCGCGACAGCCCTGCTTGCGAGGCTACCGGTAGCCTTCAGCGAACCCACCCTACTTGTGTCCGGCGAGCCGTGTTGGAGCGGCATGGTTGGCTATGGGCCATGACCAATGATCTTGAGACCGTCGATTTCTGGTTCGATCCGATGTGTCCGTGGGCCTGGATGGCCTCGCGCTGGATGCTTGAGGTCGAGAAGGTGCGTCCGGTACGCACCGTTTTCCACGTGATGAGCCTGTCAGTGTTGAACCAGGGCCGCGACCTCGACCCGGATTACCGGGCGGCCATGGATTCTGGCTGGGTTGGGGTGCGGACCGCGATCGGTGTCGAGCAGAACTACGGCCAGGTCGGGCTGCGGCACTTCTACACCGCGATCGGCAACCGCTACCATCCGGGCGGTGAGCCGCACGGCGACATCAAGGTGATCAAGGCTGCGCTGCGTGACTGTGGTTTTGACGAGGCGATAGCCGATCGCGCACAGACTCCTGAATGGGACGAGGCCCTGGTTGCCTCGCACCATGCCGGGATGGATCCGGTTGGCAACGAGGTTGGCACGCCGGTGATCCACATCAACGGCAAGGCACTGTTCGGACCGGTGATCTCGCCAGCACCAAAGGGTGAAGCAGCGGGTGATCTTTTCGACGGTGTTTCCAAGGTGACAGCGGCAGACGGCTTCTTCGAACTGAAGCGGTCGCGGGATCGAGGGCCCATATATGATTGATTTCGGGATTCGTTCCGCGTGGCAACCTTGCGGGGCGTTGCTTCATTTCTAGGCTGCTAATAGCCGAAGCGATCCCACGGGATACGGGGGTAAACCAAGATGTCTGTTGCCGAACGCCTGGAGGCCGTGCCTGCCGGCACCGCCCGGCGAGGTTATTTCGCCGATGATGAAGGATCGCACCTGCATGTAGCGCCACGACGAGCCCTGGTGGCCGACGCACTCATGCCAACAGCTTTTGCTGATGAGTTGCCGGTGATCCGCGAGAACCCACGCCGGCGGGCCCCGGTGCGGGCACTGCTCGACCGGCTGCTGATCGGGATCGACGGGGGCGGCTCGCGCCGCGCCCTGGTCGACGCCGACGAGATGCTGGCCGCCGAACTGGTCAGGTTGTCCGGGCTCGACCCACGCTGGGGGTTCATGCAGTCCGCCCGCGTGGTGGGGGAGGGCACCGAGCTCGACCACTGGGTGATCGGACCTGGCGGGGTCTACCTGCTCAACGCCAAACACCTGCCGGGCTCGAAGCTGTACGTCGTCGGTGACCGCTTCCTGGTGGATGGCCGCGAAGAGCCCTACGTGACCCAGGTCAGGGGAGAGGCTCGTCGCAGCGCCGAGACGCTGTCGATGTCGACTCGCTGGGATGTCGGGGTCACCGGGGTCATCGTGCCGGTCAATGACCGCCGCCTGGTGATCGAGCACTTCCCCGACGATGTCGCCGTCGTTGACGAAATCGATGTGGCCAACTGGCTGGTGAATCGTCCGGAGCAGTTCAACAAGCGGCAAATCATCGCGGCGTTCAACGCAGCCCGCGAGTCGACGATCTGGACACCCAAGTTCACCAACTGAGCCGCCTTGGCCGAGGTGCCAAGATATGGCCATGGGGATCACTGACGATGAGATTGCGGAGCCAGGGCTTGCCGAACAGCACCGCTGGGCTGACCTGACCGGGCAGATAAATGACGCCCAGCAGGCCTACTACGGTGATGACGCTCCGACACTGTCGGATGCCGCATATGACGATCTCATGGCCCAATTGCGCCAGTTGGAGGACAGCTTTCCGCAATTGCGCACCCCGGACAGCCCGACCCAACGAGTAGGTGCTGCCACCCGGCTAACCGATTTTGCGCCGGTCACCCACTTGCAGCGGCTGCTCAGCCTGGACAACGTCTTCACTGTCGACGAACTCAACGACTGGATGATCCGCACCCAGCGATTGCTCGGTGAGGTCCCGGTGCAGTGGTTGTGCGAGCTGAAGATCGATGGCTTGGCGGTCGACCTGGTCTACCGCGATGGGCGACTGGCCACCGGTGCCACCCGTGGCGACGGCCGGGTGGGTGAGGACATCACCGGCAATGTGGCCACCATCACCGATGTGCCGCGACGGCTCACCGGCGAGCAGGTGCCTGCACTGGTCGAGGTCCGGGGTGAGGTGTTCTTTCCGATCAGCGAGTTCGGTGACCTGAACGCCGCGCTGGTCGCTGGGGGAAAGTCGCCCTTCGCGAACCCGCGCAACGCTGCGGCTGGCTCGCTACGGCAGAAGAACCCGGCCATCACCGCCACCCGGCCGCTGCACATGCTGGTGCACGGTATCGGTGCCCACGATGGGCTGCCGCTGGAGCGGCAGTCGCAGGCCTATGAACTGCTGGCCGGTTGGGGGTTGCCGGTCTCGACGGCCTACCGGGTGCTGTCGAGCACTGATGAGGTGCTCAAGTTCGTCGAATACTACGGCGCCCACCGGCACGACCTGGCCCACGAGATCGATGGTGTGGTGGTCAAGGTCGACGACCTCGGCCTGCAGGACGAACTGGGCAGCACTTCGCGTGCCCCGCGCTGGGCGATCGCCTTCAAGTACCCGCCAGAGCAGGTCAACACCAAACTGCTCGACATCCAGGTCAACGTGGGACGCACCGGGCGGGTCACCCCCTTCGCCGTGATGCAACCAGTACCGGTCGCAGGCTCCACGGTCGAGCGGGCCACCCTGCACAATCCGTCGGAGGTGGTGCGCAAGGGCGTCCTGATCGGCGACACGATCGTGCTACGCAAGGCCGGTGACGTGATCCCGGAGGTGCTGGGGCCGGTGGTCGAGTTGCGCGATGGCACCGAGCGAGAATTCGTGATGCCGACGCACTGCCCGGTGTGTGGCAGCGAACTGCGTCCAGAGAAGGAGTCCGACAAGGACATCCGTTGCCCCAACTCGCGATCCTGCCCTGCGCAACTGGTAGAACGACTTTTCGGTCTGGCATCCCGGCAGGCGCTCGACATCGAGGCCTTGGGTTGGAAGGGTGCCCAGGCCCTGCTGACCAGTGGTGTGATCGACAACGAGGCCGGCCTGTTCGAGTTGACCGCAAGCGAACTGCGTCGCGTCCCGCTCTACACCAGGGAGGCCAAGGGTTCGGATGCCGAGGACGAGATCCTTGATGGTCGGGTGCTGTCAGCCAATGGCCGCAAACTCCTGGCGAACCTTGAGAAGGCGAAATCCCAGCCACTGTGGCGGGTGCTGGTTGCACTGTCGATCAGGCACGTCGGTCCGGTCGCGGCCCGCGCACTGGCCGAACGTTTCGGCTCATTGGATGCCATCCGTGCGGCCTCTGTTGAGGACCTTGCCAGCACCGACGGGGTCGGCATGGTGATCGCCGAGGCTGTGCAGGAGTGGTTCACCGAGCCCTGGCATGTCGATGTGGTTGAGCGCTGGACGGCCGCTGGTGTCCGGATGGCTGACGAGCAGGCCACCAGCCAGGCCCCCCAAACGCTTGCTGGGCTGACCGTGGTGGTGACCGGTGGCCTGACCGGTTTCACCCGCGACCAGGCCAGCCAGGCCATCACTGAACGCGGTGGCCGGGCAGCCGGGTCGGTATCGAAGAACACCGATTACGTGGTGGTCGGGGCCAACGCGGGCTCGAAGGCCGCCAGGGCCGAACAGCTCGGACTACCGATCCTCGACGAGGAGGGCTTCGTCCAGTTGCTCAGCGGGTATCGTCCAGGGCGTTGATCTTGCCGACGCGACGTGCGTGCCGGTCGCCATCGAACACGCCGTTGACGAATTCGTCCACGATCATCAACGCCAGGTCAGGTCCGACGATCCGGGCGCCCATCGACAGCATGTTGGCGTTGTTGTGTGCGCGCGCCATCCGTGCCGAATAGGGCTCGGAGCAGGTGACGCAGCGGATGCCGTGCACCTTGTTGGCCGCGATTCCGATACCCACACCGCTGCCGCAGATCAGGATGCCGAGATCGGCCTCGCCAGCAGCGACGATGCGAGCCGCCTTCTCGGCGTAGTCCGGGTAGTCGCAGCTGGCCGTCGAATCGGTGCCGACGTCGTTGACGGTGTGGCCGTTGGCCTCCAGGTGCTGCTTGATGTGGCTCTTGAGCTCGGGACCAGCGTGGTCGCTGCCCATGACGATGTGCATAACAAACCTCTTTCGGGGGATTGCCTGGGTAATCGGCATCATACGGGCCAGTCAACTCTGCGAGAATGGTTGCCATGCGTGTACACATCGGAACCGATCATGCCGCCTTCGAACTGAAGGAGTACCTGGCCGAGCAGTTGCGGGCCGAGGGATACCAGGTCGTCGACCACGGTGCGACTACCTATGATGCCCTGGACGACTACCCGCCGTTAATCTTTCCGGGCGCCGCGCCGGTGGGGCCCGCGCCCGACCAGGGTTCGCTGGGCATCGTGCTGGGTGGGTCCGGCAATGGTGAGCAGATCGCTGCCAACAAGGTGCCGGGCTGCCGGGCGGTGTTGGCGCTCAATGTTGAACTGGCCCAGTTGGGTCGCCAGCACAACAACGCCAACTGCATCGCCCTGGGCGGCCGGTTCGTCAGCCCTGAACAGGGTCTCGAGATCGTGCGGGCCTTCCTGACCACGCCCTTCTCAGGCGATGAGCGTCACCAGCGCCGCATCGACATGCTGGTCAATTACGAGCAGACCGGTTCGATCGCGGGCTGAGCCGAGCCATCCGGGCCTCGACTGCCTCGCTGGCTGCTGCCTGGTCGGCTGGTGTCGGCTGGCTGACCTCCCGGACGCGCACGACGCGGTCGTGATTCAGCATCACGGTGATACCGTCCCTGCCCAGTGCTGAGGGACGCGGTTTGGCTGCCATGGCTCAAGTATCCCCGGTGGGTGCCAAACCGTGAGAGGCGACCCGCTGAGGGCAGCGTCGCGTGTCCCACCCCTGTGGCCTTCTTGCTGCGTGATCTTCTTGCCGCGTGGTCGAGGCTGTTTCTGCTCATCCCCGCTTTTCGGGTTTGCCGATTGCGGTGGTGCCGTCCGGGGTGACCAGGTACTGGTATCCGGCTGGTGATGTCCACTTGAAGTGGCCTGGTGCTGGTTGCTCGAGGTGCCAGCCACCGTGGGTTTTGGCTCGGTGGGTGAATCGGGACAGTGGTACGAGGTTGTCGAGCCGGGTCTGGTCTGGTTCGCCGGGTGTGTAGGGAATCGTGTGGTCCATGTCGCAGCCCTTGGCTGCGCGTGTTCCGTAGGGGAAGACGTCGACGGGGTTGCGCTGCTCGATCACAAGCCGCATCCGGTCCGGCACCGCGTACCCGTTGGCTGGGGTGATGGTGGTCGGGTCGATGACTGGTCGGACGATGACCTTTGACCCGGCGAGGAAATCGGGAAGCAGTGTGGTGAGCAGGTGGCCCCAGCCCTCGACTCTCGCGATACCTGCTGGTGGGCACGCTGGCCCATCGGTCAGGCTCGCGTGCAGGATGGGATCGTTTGCGTTGATGTGGACGACCAGGGTGTGGGTGGGTAGTGCTTCTTGCCCGAAGGCCTGACGTGCGAGGATCCCGACTGCCGCAGCGCGTCGGGCGTCCAGACTGTCGCCTGCTGCCAGGTGGTCCTCGGGAAGGTTTTCGGCGATCTGGGTGAGTGCGTGGTCGAAACGGATCCCGTCGGCTGGGCTTAGTTGACCCCACATGGTTACTGAACCGTTTTCGATCCCGGACACCAGCACGCGGCGATCCTTGATCTTGGCGTTGGTCCGGTCGAAGGCTGCTTTGGGGTCGGCAGCGTCGATCCAGGACTGCAGGTGCTTCATGACCCACCCGATCCCGTGTTGGGGGAGTGTCGCGGCGACTCGAGCGTCTACATCTTGTGCGGCTTTGATGTCGAGGAGGGTGGTGCGGTCGATGACGAGGTTGGCCTGCCAGACCCTGGCTTCACCGGCGAGGACTCTTTGCCATAGGTGTGGGAAGCGGTGTCGCAGGTCGAGGGCTTGGGTGATTCGGTTGGCTGCTGAGCGTGGTGAGATGCCGAGTAGTCCGCCGATTTCGAGGCTGAGGAATTCCCCGACCAGGGGTGTGCCGTGGTGGCCGCCGGGGATGAGGCGTTCCATGCCGTCCAGTACGTGGTTGATATCGACCTGGTAGAGGTCTGCTGCATGGGTGATGGCCACCAGTTCAGCGACCTCGGCCGCTTGGAGTTGCTGGTGGGCATGATCCAGCGCGTCGAATGCATCGGCACTGGTTGCGGGGTGCGACCACTCGGGTTGGTCTGGTGGGTCGAAGTGGGGTGGGGGTAAGTCCCCGGGGGTGTGGGTCATGGCTCTATTGTATTCGATCACAACCCCGAAATAAGGGTAAACCACCTAGAAAACAGCACTTTCTGTCTGAAGTATTGGGGCCACTCTTTCTCGTTCGACGCCCGAACGGGAGGACTGCTGCCGATGCCGCGGCCGGTGCCATCGACTGGGGGTTCAGTTTCGGCATGGAAGTGCAACCCGAAACGGGCCACACCTTCTGCGTGGGTGTCGCCGGTTGGTCACCTGTCGGCGCTTGCAGTAAACTGGGCAAGGTTGCCCGGCGAGAGGTCGCAGATCCGGGCGGCACCGGGGCGTAGCGTAGTGGCTAGCGCGCCTGCTTTGGGAGCAGGAGATCGCAGGTTCGAGTCCTGTCGCCCCGACCAGATCACCTTCCAACTCCAGGCGAAATGTGACCGATCGTGAAGTTCCGGTACAGTGGTTGCGCCTGAACGGCACGCGGACGTAGCTCAATGGTAGAGCCCCAGTCTTCCAAACTGGCTACGCGGGTTCGATTCCCGTCGTCCGCTCTGAGTAGAATCAGCCGGGTTAAAGCAGGGCGCACAACGTCCTGTCCCAATATTCAGCCAGGAGACCACGTGCCCAGCACCCTCGAACAGTTGAGCCCCACGCGGGTGAAGCTCACCATCGACCTGCCCTTCACCGATCTGCAGCCGGCCGTCGATGCCGCCTACACCGAGATCGCCAACCAGGTGAACATCCCCGGTTTCCGCAAGGGCAAGGTGCCGTCGCGGCTCATCGACCAGCGCTTCGGCCGCGGAATGGTGTTGCAGGAGGCCGTCAACGCGATCCTGCCGCAGAGCTACGAGCAGGCGATCATCGAGCACGAGCTGCGGCCGCTGGGTCAGCCCGAGATCGACATCACCGAACTGAACGACGGCACCAATGTGGTCTTCACCGCAGAGCTCGACGTGCGTCCTGAGTTCGAGATCGCTGACGTCAGCGAGATCTCGGTCGAGGTGCCCAAGGCCGAGGTCAGCGACGACGAGGTCAACGAGCGGGTCGAGCTGCTGCGCGAGCGGTTCGCCACCCTGACTGAGGTCGATCGCGGCGCCCAGACTGGTGACGTGGTAGTCATCAACCTGACTGCCCGCCAGGACGACGAGGTGCTTGAGGACGCCGAGGCCTCCGAGGTGCAATACAAGATCGGTGATGGCGGCATGATCGACGGGCTCGACGAGGCCCTGGACGGCATGAAGGCGGGGGAGGAGAAGACCTTCACCGCCACCCTGGTCGGCGGGCCCAACCGCGGCGAAGAGGCCGAGGTCACCGTCGAGGTCACCAAGGTGAATTCGCAGGAACTTCCCGAGGTCGACGATGAGTTTGCCCAGCTCGTCAGCGAGTTCGACACCACTGAAGAGATGCTGGCCGATCTGCGCGACAACCTCGAGCGGATGAGCCGTATCGACCAGGCGAACCAGGCTCGCGAGAAGGTCCTCCAGGCATTGGTCGAGGCAACCGAGTTTGAGCTGCCCGAGGCGCTGGTCACTTCCGAGCAGGCCGCCCGCCGTGATTCGATCACGCAGCAGCTGGCCCAGGCCGGCCTGACCATTGAGCAGTACCTGGACGAGGCGGACGAGGAAGAGGCCGAGACGGCCGAGGAGTTCTGGACCGGAATCGACGAGCGCGTCGTTGAGGGGTTGCGCTCGCAGCTGATCCTCGACAAGTACGCCGAGGACGTCGAGGTCGAAGTCAACCAGCAGGAGCTGACCGAACTCATCTTCGCCAAGGCCCAGCAGAGCGGCGTCTCGCCCGAGCAGGAGCTTCAGCACATGATGGAACACGACCATGCTGCGGAGTGGATGGGCGAGGTCCGGCGCGGCAAGGCACTGGGCGAACTGGTCGCAGCTGCCAATGTCGTCGATACCGATGGCAACCCGGTCGACCTGAGCCGCCTGAACTCTGACGGCACCGTCGCTGACGAGGAAGCCGCTGACGAGGAAGCCGCTGACGAAGCGGCTGAGCTGGCCAGCGACGAGCCTGCCGAGGCCACGTCCGAGGAGTAGCAGACCCGTATCGAGCCACGCGAAGGAGGCCGATGGCCATGGACCATTCCGGCGTCCAGTTCGACGGTGGATCGACTGGTCAATCCGGGCAAGGTGAGGCTGAGCGTCCCCGATTCAACACGATCGTTGTCGGGCTCGCGGCCAGCCTCATCTGCCTGGTGATCCTGCGGGAGTTCGCCAGCGTCATCGGGCCGGTTTTCCTGGCCCTCAACCTGATGATCACCGCCTACCCCCTGCATACCTGGCTGGTCCGCAAGGGCACCCCGGCCTGGCTCAGTGCCGTGGTGGTCTCGCTGACCGTGTTCGCGGTGCTGCTGGCCATCGTCGTCGGGTTGATCTGGTCGGTGACCGAGATGATCAGCATCCTGCCCGAATATGCGGGGGAGTTCTCGCTGATCTACCAGCAGGGGCTCGACCTGGCATTGCGGCTCGGCTTCGACCAGACCACCATGACACGGTTGTTCAGCACCCTTGATCCGACCAGGGTGCTGGGTGCGGCCACCTCGGTGGTCTCCGGCACCGGTGGGGCACTGGCCCTGATCAGCGTCGTGGTGATCGCGATCTTCTTCATGGCCATGGATACCCCGGGCATGGAGGGTCGCCTGCGGCGCATCGCCAACCAGCGCACCCGGATCGCCACCGCAATGGGCTGCTTCGCCCGGGGTGTGCGACGTTACTGGCTGGTGACCACCATCTTCGGCATCATCGTCGCGGTCTTCGACGGCATCGCGCTGGCCATCATGGGCGTCCCGCTCGCGCTGGTCTGGGCGCTGTTCAGCTTCCTCACCAACTACATCCCCAACATCGGGTTCCTGATCGGCCTGATCCCGCCGGCGCTGGTCGCACTGTTCGCCAACGGCTGGAAGACCGCGGTGGGGGTCATCGTCATCTATTCGGTGCTGAACTTCGTCATCCAGTCGATCATCCAGCCGCGATTCACTGGCGAGTCGGTGGGTGTCACCCCGACGGTCTCGTTTATCTCGTTGCTGCTGTGGACCACGGTCATCGGTGGCTTCGGCACCCTGCTGGCGCTGCCGCTGACGCTGCTCATCAAGTCGCTGGTCATCGACGCCGACCCGCGTGCGCGCTGGGTGAACGCGCTGATCGCCAGCGATGTTCGGGACGCAGACCCGGACGAATCGTCGCACTAGCAGAGGTTCCGGGCGGCAAGCCTCCAGCGAACAGTCGGCGGGTGCGTTCCGTTTTGTCAGTCGGGGGTTGTAGGTTCGATGTGTGAATCCAGACATGACCTCATTGCCTGCCGCTGCGGCAGCCGGCTCGGCGGCCAGCCTGACCGACAACGTCTACCAGTCGTTGCTGGCCAACCGCATCGTCTTCCTCGGCTCCGAGGTGCGCGACGATGTCGCCAACGCGATCTGTGCGCAGATGCTGTTGTTGAATGCCGAAGACCCGGTAAAAGACATCTACCTCTACATCAACTCCCCGGGCGGCTCGGTCGACTCCGGCATGGCGATCTACGACACCATGCAGTGGATCAGCAATGACGTGGCCACCGTCGCCATGGGCCTTGCTGCCTCGATGGGCCAGTTCCTGCTGAGTGCCGGTTCGCCGGGCAAGCGCTACGCGCTGCCACACGCGCGCATCCTGATGCACCAGCCATCCGGCGGCATCGGCGGCACTGCATCAGACATCAAGATCCAGGCCGAGCAGTCGCTGCACCTCAAGCGCCAAATGGCCGGCCTCATTGCCAAGCACACCGGGCAGCCGCTCGAGCAGATCGAACGCGACTCTGATCGGGACCGTTGGTTCACCGCCCAGGAAGCTCTCGAGTACGGTTTCATCGACCACGTCTTCGAACGTGCGTCTCAGATCAAGACCCCCGACGCACCCAACCAGTGAGGACGCAACAGATGACTCCCAACCTCATTCCGGGCACCAACCTGCCCCAGTTGCCCTATGGCGGCGCCGGTATCCAGCCGATGATGGACTACATCATCCCGCAGTGGGAAGAGCGCACCAGCTACGGTGTGCGCCGGGTCGACCCATACACCAAGCTCTTCGAAGAGCGCATCATCTTCCTTGGCACGCCCATCTCTGACGACATCGCAAATGCCGTGATGGCGCAGCTGCTCGTGCTGCAGTCGATGGACTCCGAGCGCCAGGTGTCGATCTACCTCAATTCGCCGGGTGGGTCGTTCACCGCGCTGACAGCCATCTACGACACCATGCGCTACATCAAGCCGGACGTGCAGACCGTCTGCCTGGGCCAGGCGGCATCAGCAGCAGCGATCATCCTGGCCGCTGGCGCCAAGGGCAAGCGCCTTGCCCTGCCGAATTCGCGCATCCTCATCCACCAGCCGTCAATCGGTGGCGAGGGCTCCTACGGGCAGTCCTCAGACCTTGAGATCCAGGCCCGTGAAATCATGCGGATCCGTGGTTCGATGGAACAGATGCTGGCCGACAACACCGGTCAGCCGATCGAGAAGATCAGCCTTGATGTTGAACGTGACAAGTTCCTCACCGCCCAGGAGGCAGTCGAGTACGGCATCATCGATGACATTCTCACCTCATTGGCAGATACTCAAAAGTAGGTACACGACGTCAGGGTTCCGTGCCCGCAACGACCTGTTGAGCATTAGGGTTGAGACCCGGGCACGGCGGCCTGACCAAGGAGGGGGCAATGGCTCGCATCGGCGAGAGCGGTGACCTGTTCAAGTGCTCCTTCTGCGGGAAGAGCCAAAAACAGGTAAAGAAGCTCATTGCTGGGCCCGGTGTCTACATCTGCGATGAGTGCATCGAACTCTGCAATGAGATCATCGAGGAAGAATTCAGCGACGAGGGCAGCAGCGCCCCGACCGGCGAACTGCCCCGTCCCGCTGAGATCAGGGCGTTCCTGGACGAATACATCATCGGTCAGGACGCCGCCAAGAAGACACTGTCAGTGGCGGTCTACAACCACTACAAGCGGGTGCAGGCCCAGCAGTCCGGGACACGCCACCGCGATGACGACGTCGAGCTGGCCAAAGCGAATATCCTGCTGGTCGGCCCGACGGGCTGTGGCAAGACCTACCTCGCCCAGACCCTGGCACGGATGCTGAATGTTCCCTTTGCGATGGCTGATGCGACGGCACTGACCGAGGCCGGTTATGTCGGTGAAGATGTCGAGAACATCCTCCTCAAGCTGATCCAGGCCGCCGATTTCGACATCAAGCGCGCCGAGACCGGCATCATCTACATCGACGAGATCGACAAGGTAGCCCGCAAGTCCGAGAACCCCTCGATCACCCGCGATGTCTCCGGTGAGGGTGTGCAGCAGGCGCTGCTGAAGATCCTGGAGGGCACCGTCGCCTCTGTTCCGCCGCAGGGTGGCCGCAAGCATCCGCACCAGGAGTTCATCCAGATCGACACCACCAATGTGCTGTTCGTGGTGGGTGGTGCCTTTGCCGGTCTGGAGCACATCATCGACGACCGGGTTGGGCAACGTCCCCTGGGGTTCACCGCGAGCTCCGAGGTCAGGGTGCCCCGCGGCAACGACCCGTTCGCTGGGGTACGTCCCGAAGACCTGCAGAAGTTTGGCCTGATCCCCGAATTCATCGGCAGGCTGCCGATGATCGCCACTGTCACCCAACTCGACGAGCCGGCACTGGAGCGGATCCTGGTCGAGCCACGCAACTCGCTGGTCAAGCAGTTCCGCAAGCTGTTCGACCTGGACGGTGTCGATCTGGCCTTCACCGATGCTGCGGTCCACGCCATCGCCGAGCGGGCGCTGGAACGCGGGATCGGGGCGCGCGGGCTGCGGGCAATCCTCGAAGAACTCCTGCTGGACGTCATGTACGAGGTGCCCGGCAGGCCCGAGATCGGTCAGGTCATCATCACCGACGCTGCGGTCCGCGGCGAGGCCGAGCCTGAACTGATCAACCGCAAGGAATACGGGCAGCGCGCCGAATTGTCCGCCTGAACCAGCACCCGCGCTTGCCGGGTGACTGGTCAGCCCGTGGCGTGCAGGGCTGCCAGGTGCACAGCGGGTTAACATGAGGCGCGTGGAGTACATTTCGACTCGTGGATTGCCCGGTGCCCCGACAGCCAGTTTCAGTGACATCCTGCTCGAAGGGCTGGCTGCCGACGGTGGCCTGTATATGCCCGTCGAATACCCCCGGCTGACTGACGAGGTCCTGGGTGAATGGCGCACTGTGTTGGCCACCCGTGGCTACGCAGCACTGGCCCACCAGGTACTGAGCCTCTACATCGATGACATCGATTCCGATGACCTGCTCGGCATCTGCCAGCGGGCCTACACCCGCGAGAAGTTCGGCACCACCAGCATCGTCCCGGTCAGCCGGATCGGTGATGGGCCGCTGTGGATCGGTCACCTCTCGAATGGTCCAACGGCGGCCTTCAAGGACATGGCCATGCAGTTGCTGGGTGAGTTGTTCGAGTACGAACTGAACCGGCGCAACCAGCGGTTGACGATCCTGGGGGCGACCAGTGGCGACACCGGTTCTTCAGCAGAGTACGCGCTGCGGGGACGGCAGCGGGTCAGCGTTTTCATGCTCACCCCGGCCGGGCGGATGACACCGTTCCAGCAGGCCCAGATGTACGGGCTGGCCGACGAGAATATCCACAACATCGCGATCGATGGTGTCTTCGATGACTGCCAGGACATCGTCAAGGCCGTCAACGCCGATGCCGGTTTCAAGGCGCACCACCACATCGGCGCGGTCAACTCCATCAACTGGGCGCGCTTGGTGGCCCAGGTGGTCTATTACGTGGCGCTGTGGCTGCGGGTGACGACCAGCAATGAGCAGCGGGTGAGTTTCGCGGTGCCCTCGGGCAACTTCGGCAATATCTGTGCCGGTCACATTGCCCGTGAGATGGGCCTGCCGATCGATGCGCTGATCCTGGCGACCAATGAGAACGATGTACTGCACGAGTTCTTCAGCACCGGGGCGTACCGGGTGCGCCCGGAGGTCGCCGAAACCAGCAGTCCGTCGATGGATATTTCGAAGGCGTCCAACTTCGAGCGGTTCATCTTCGACCTGCTCGGTCGTGATGGCGCCCAGATCGCCGACCTATTTGGTGATCAACTGGGCGAGCAGGGCCGTTTTGACCTGTCGGACACCAGGCAGTTCGCCGGGCTGTCAGACCGCTATGGCTTCGTGAGTGGCACCTCGACCCACGCTGACCGGGTGCAGACCATCCGGGGTCTGTACCACGACAACGGGGTATTAATCGATCCGCACACCGCTGATGGTGTCCACGTGGCACACCAGTGGATTGATCGGGTGAACCATCCGATCGTGGTGCTTGAGACCGCTCTGCCAGTGAAATTCGCCGACACCATCGTTGAGGCTGTCGGTCACGAACCCGAGATCCCGGAACGGTTCGCCGGCATCATTCATGCCCCACGCCGGGTGGTTGACCTGCCCAATGATGCCGAGGCAGTCAAGGCATTCATTGAGCAGGCCGCAGGTCAGTAGCGCCTGGATCAGGCCTGGTCGGGGGCCAGCGTCACCTCGACGCTGATCTCATCGCCGCCAGCCACGAATTCGAGGTCGCCGGTGATCCGGCCGACCGAACGCAGATCGCGGGTGATCGCCTCCAGCCTGGTCAATGCTGCCTGCGGGCCACTGATCACCGCCCTGGCGACCTCGGTGCGCATCTTCACCTGGGCACGTGACTTGGCGCCCCGGATGCCCATCAGGGCTGCCGCGATGTCGTCCATCAGTTCGGCATCCCCGCCGCCGGGCAGTTCGTCGGTGGTGGGCCAGGGAGCCTGGTGGATCGAGCCGTCCTGCCACCAGCTCCACACCTCTTCGGTGACGAATGGCATGAATGGGGCGAACAGCCGCAGCTGCACCTTCAGTGCGAGTTGCAGCGCGGCCCTGGCCGAGTCCGCGGCCTGCTCGCCGTGGGCGCCGTAGGAGCGTTCCTTGACCAATTCGAGGTAGTCGTCGCAGAAGGTCCAGAAGAACTTCTCGGCCGCCTCCAGGGCATCGGTGTACTGGAATTCGTCGAAGGCAGCGGTCGCCTGCCGCACCACCTCGGCCAGCGCGGCCAGCATCGCGAGGTCATCTGGCTGGGTGATCGCCTCGGCACCAACCGGGGCGTGCTTCTCGAGCACGAATTTCGAGGCGTTCAGGATCTTCATCGCCAGGCGGCGGCCGACCTTCATCTGGGTCTCGTCGAACGGCGAGTCGGTGCCCGGCCGCGCCATCGCTGCACGCCAGCGCACGGCATCGGCACCGAACCTGTCGAGGATCTCGGTGGGGACGACCACATTGCCCTTCGACTTGCTCATCTTCTTGCGATCCGGGTCAACCACGAAGCCCGAGATCGTCGCGCGGGCCCAGGGCAGCTTGTCCTCTTCCAGGTGGCTGCGGACGACCCGGCTGAACAGCCAGGTGCGGATGATGTCGTGTGCCTGGGGTGCCAGGTCCATCGGGTAGGTCAATGCCCACAGTTCGTCGTCGCGCTCCCAGCCGCAAACCAGTTGCGGGGTGAGCGAACTGGTGGCCCAGGTATCCATCACGTCGGGGTCTGCGACGAACCCACCCGGGGTTCCCCGCTGTGACTCGTCGAAGCCGGGGGCGGGCTGGGCGGCCGGGTCAACCGGCAGCGAGGCCTCATCAGGAGTGATCGGGTTGGCGTAGTCAGGTTCGCCGTCAGCACCCAACGGGTACCAGACCGGGAACGGCACCCCGAAGAAACGCTGCCGGCTGATCAGCCAGTCACCATGCAGGCCACCGACCCAGTTGGCGTAGCGGTGCCGCATGTGGTCCGGGGTCCAGGTCAGCTCGTCGCCGCGGGCCAGCAGTTCGGTCCGCAGGTCCTCGTCACGCCCACCATTTGTGATGTACCACTGGCGCGTCGAGACGATCTCGAGCGGCTTGTCGCCCCGCTCGTAGAAGTTGGTCATTCGCGTGGTGGGTTCGGGCTCGCCGACCAGTTCGCCGCGCTCCTTGAGCATCTCGACCGTCTCGGCCCGCGACGAGAAGATCGTCTTGCCAGCGATCCGCTCATATGCCTGGGTGTTGACGATCCAGTCCGGGGTCTCACCGACGATCCGGCCGTTGCGGCCGATGATGGTGCGGGTGGGCAGGTCGAGTTCACGCCACCAGGTCACGTCGGTGAGGTCACCGAAGGTGCAGCACATCGCGATGCCCGAGCCCTTGTCCGGCTCGGCATCCGGGTGGGCCAGCACAGGCACCTCGACGTCGAAGACAGGGGTGGTCACCGTGGTGCCGAACAGCGGCTTGTAGCGCTCATCATCAGGGTGGGCCACCAACGCTGCGCAGGCGCCAAGAAGTTCGGGGCGCGTGGTCTGGATCAGCACATCGCTGCCGTCGGGAGCGTGGAAGTTGATCGCGTGGTAAAAGCCGGGGTACTCGCGGGCCTCGATCTCCGCCTGGGCGACCGCGGTCTGGTCGGTGACATCCCACACTGTCGGCGCCTGGGCCAGGTAGGCCTCGCCCCTGGCGTGGTTGCGCAGGAAGGCCCGCTGCGCCACGGTCTGGGCCTCTGGCGAGATCGTGGTGTACAGCAGTTCCCAGTCAACCGAGAGCCCCAGGGTGCGCCACAGGTCCTCGAACACCCGCTCATCGACCTCGGTCAGCTCAAGGCACAGTTCCACGAAGTTCTTGCGGCTGATCGGCTCTGGCCGTTTCGGGTCCGGCTTGGCGGGCGGGGTGTAGCCGGGCACATAGGTCACTGACGGGTCGCAACGAACCCCGTAGAAGTTCTGTACCCGGCGCTCGGTGGGCAGGCCGTTGTCGTCCCAGCCCATCGGGTAGAACACCTGCTTGCCGCGCATGCGCTGGTAGCGCGCCACGACATCGGTGTGGGTGTAGCTGAACACATGGCCGACGTGCAGCGAACCGGAAACCGTCGGCGGGGGAGTGTCGATCGAGAAGACCTGGTCGCGGCTGTGGGGCCGCTTGAAGGCGTAGGTGCCGTCAGCCTGCCAACGCGTCGACCACTTGGATTCCAGGTCTTCCAGCACCGGTGATGCGGGTACCTGCCAGCCGGTGCTGCTGGTGGCCGACACGTCCTGATGCGGTGCAGAAGTCATGAGCCGCATCCTAGCGAGTTCACCCGCGCTGCCGAATCAGCCCGCGTGGGTGGACGATCAGGCTGCCGCAGCGATTGCCTGCCGGGCACCATCCAGCGTGGTCAGCTGGTTCAGGTCGAGCTCGGTGCCGTTGAGCGCCACGAACGGGGTGTGCGTGACGTACTCGGGCTGCGCCTCCTGCATCGTGGTGACGAAGTCGCTGGTCTGGTTGTTGCTGAAGCAGGCCTGGAAGTTGGTCAGCTGGTCACCGGTCAGACCGGCCTGGCTGGCGAACTGGTTGCCCAGCTGCTCATCGGTGAATCCGACGCCCTGTTGGGGCTGGTTGGCGAAGACTGCCTCGGCGTACTCGGGGAACATGCCCTGACCGTCAGCGCAGGCGAGCGCCATGGTGGCCCGCTGCGAGTTGTTGCCCGGGATCCCGCGATCCAGTCCATGCAGGTAGTGGAAGGTGAGCTGGATCTCGCCGGCGTCCGCAAGTTGGTGCAGGATCGGGTCGACCAGCTCGGCTGCGGTCCTGCAGCCGGGGCACTGGAAGTCGACGAAGACCTCGATCGCCGGCATGTCAGCGTTCTGGTCCGAATCGCGGTAAACCAGCGCGTTCTGCTGCTCATTGGCGCTGGGCGGCATGATCTGGGTCTGGCCCTGCAGGTCGCCCTGCTCGACCTTCTCTCGCTGATTCTGGAACAGCACCACGACAACGAAGGCGATGATCGCCACCGCCAGCACTGCGCCCACCACAGTGATGATCCGCTGGGTGCGGGCGCGCTGGGCGGCGGCGGCCTGCTGCTGGCGCAGTTGCTCGCGTCGGGACGCACTGGGTCCGCCGGCGCGGCCCGAGCTCGTCCGGGGGGCGTCTGGACGTGGCTTGTTCTGCTTGTTCTTGCTCATTATCGCCTTCGGTCAGTTGGTTTGTTCCTGCGCGATCATCTCGTCGCCGGAGCCTTCATCAAAGTCATCAAATGCAGTAACCGGCTTGAGCAGCCAGTTGTCGACGGCCAGCACCGAGCGCGGCCGGATCGTCAGCCACACACCGCAGGCCAGCCAGGCCAGGTCGCGCAGGATGTCCCGGATGTACTGGGTTTCCTCGCTGGGATCCAGTTGGCCACCGGGGGTGAAACAGCCACAGTCGATGCGCAAACCTTTCGACCACGCCCATGCGATGCCCGCAATGAACGCAGCCATCGCCAGGGCTCCCAACGCGCCGTTGATCCGGGTGAACAACCCGGCCAGGAGCATCAGGCCGACCACGATCTCGATGAATGGTTGCGCATAGCCAATGGCTACCTCGGCCCAGGGCGGCAGCGGCAGCTGGTACAGCTCTACCTGTGCGACGTTGCCGTCCAGGCGGCCGACCTTGAGCAGCCCCGCGATCATCAGGCCAAGGCCCAGTGCGATGCGGGCGGCCAGGCCGACCCAATCGCGCCAATCGCGGGTTATCTGCGCGGGGGCCACTGGCCCGGTCCAGATACTCACGCGCTCAAGCATATAGGCTGGGCCGACGTGACCCTTCCCAGTTATCCATCGGCCTGGGCCAGCCACGAAGAGTTGGTCGCCGCACTGATCGGGCGCTGGCCCGAGAGCCACCCGCAGCCCTCGCTGGCCCGCATCCGTGCCCTCTGCGAATTGTTGGGCGATCCCCAGCAGGCCTGCCCGGTGATTCAGGTCACCGGTACCAACGGCAAGGGCAGCACGGCAATCATGATCGACGCCCTGCTGCGGTCGATGGGGTTGCGCACCGGGCGGTTCTCCTCCCCGCACCTGGAGGACGCCCGTGAGCGGATCAGCGTCGATGGCGAACCCATCAGTGAACAGCGGTTCGACCAGATCTGGCACGAGATCGCGCCGATGGTGCGCATCGTCGACGAGCAGCTGATCGAAGGGGTGCCGCTCACCTTCTTCGAGGTGATCACCGCGATGGCCTATGCCGCCTTCGCTGATGCCCCGGTCGATGTCGCTGTGGTCGAGGTCGGCATGGGTGGCACCTGGGATGCCACCAGTGTTGCTGACGCCCAGGTGGCCGTGGTCACCCCGATCTCGCTGGACCACACCCATCTGCTCGGCCAGTCCATCACCGAGATCGCCACCGAGAAAGCGGGCATCATCAAGCCCGGTGCCACCGCTGTACTGGCGGGCCAGCAGCCGGACGCAGCGGGGGCTTTGGTGGCCCGCTGCCTTGATGTGGGCGCCCAGATCAGGCGTGAAGGTATCGAATTCGGCGTGCTGGAACGCCAGACAGCCGTCGGGGGCCAGTTGGTGCGCATCGACGCAACCGATGGGCCAGTGGCTGACGTGTTCCTGCCTCTGTTCGGCGCTCACATGGCCCAGAATGCGGCCCTGGCGGTCGCTGCGGTGGAGGCCTTCCGGGGTGCCGGCCTCAGCGCCGAGGTGATCACCGAGGGGATGGCCGCAGTGCAGGCCCCGGCCCGTCTCGAGTTGGTCAACGATGACCCGGTCATGGTGCTGGACACCGCACACAACCCGCATGGCGTCCGCGCCGCGCTGGCCGGTTTGCGCGAGGCGCTAACCGCCGAACCCCTGATTGGGGTGGTGGCGATGATGCGGGACAAGGCGGCCGGTGAGGTGCTCGACCTGCTCGCCGGTGAACTGGACACCATCGTGGTGACCTCGCTGCCCGGCATCCCTCGTTCGATGAGGACCGATGAGCTCGCTGAGCAGGCCGCGGAGGCCTTCAGCCCCAACCAGTTGCGGACTGCTGCCGACCCTGCACGCGCCATCGAGTTGGCCAGGATGCTCGCCGAGCAGTCCGGTTCGCAGGCCGTGGTGTTGGTGATCGGCTCGGTCTACCTGGCTGGCCAGGCCCGAACCCTGCTCCAGCAGGGCGAATGGTTGCTCGGGGGTAACCAGTCGGCCGAGTAGGGTTTGGGTATGAGTGAAACCGAGAGCACCCTGGTCCTGGTCAAGCCCGATGGCGTTTCCCGTGGCCTGGTTGGTCAGATCATCGCCCGCTATGAGGCGAAGGGGCTCACTGTCCGCGCCCTGCAGATGCGCCAGGTGGACGCAGGGCTGGCCGCCCAGCACTATGCAGAGCACCTCGACAAACCGTTCTACCCTGGTCTTGAGCAGTTCATCACCTCGGGCCCGGTGGTCGCGATGGTGCTCCAGGGGTCGCGCGCCATCGAGTCGGTCCGGCTGATCAACGGCGCCACTGATTCGGCGGTGGCGGCGCCCGGCACCATCCGGGGTGATTACTCGTTGAGCAAGGAACGCAATCTGGTCCACGCCTCTGATTCCCCAGAGACTGCCGAGCGCGAGATCGCGCTCTGGTTCGGGGAGTTGGCCTGATCATGGCCACCCCGGACCCCGGCCAGCAGATCTGGCCAGGCCATCCGCAACTGGTACCCCGCCAGTTCCGGCCAACCCTGCCGGTCACCCAGACCGGCTACCCATCGTTTTGGCGGACACCCGCGTGGTCGTGGTGGCGTCCCATCGTGGCGCTACTGTTCATCGGGGTCGGCTGGGTGATGGCGACCCTGGTCTTCCTGGTCGGCGCGACGGCGATCGACGTGTCGACCGGGCGGGTAGTGCTCGACAGCCTCGAGGCCTGGCAGTTGACGCCGCTCGGCTTCATCGCCAACAACCTGGGTCTGGCCTCGATGATCGTCTTCGCACTGGTCATCTCGCTGGTGGTCTTCAAACAGCGGGCCGGCTTCGTTTCGAGTGTCGCAGGCCGGATGCGCTGGGGCTGGCTGGGACGCTGCCTGCTGGTGATCACCCCGATCTGGCTGGTTTTCGTTGGGGGTCTGACCTGGTGGGAATACCGCACCCTGGGCGCTGCTGACCTTGGCATCAACCAGGACACCTGGGTGCTGCTCATCGGCATCCTGCTCACTACACCGCTGCAGGCCGCCGGTGAGGAGTTCGGTTTCCGTGGTGTGATCAACCGGGCAGCAGCAAGCTTTTCACGCAACCCGAAGGTCGCCCTGGTGATCGGCGCAGTGATCTCGTCGCTGGCCTTCATGGCCGCACACGCCGCTTTGGACCCCTGGCTCAACCTCTACTACTTCTCGTTCGGGATCATCGCCTGCATCCTCACCTGGCGAACCGGTGGCCTTGAGGCAGCGATCGCGATGCACGTGGTGAACAACCTGCTGAGCCTTGCCCCGGCCCCGTTCAGTGATTTCAGTGATCTGTTCAACCGGGAATCCGGCGCCGGTGACCCCTCGGTACTGATCGGCGTCGCGGTGATGGTCGGCGCGTGTGTCCTATTGCTCTGGCAGGCCCGGGTGAAGGGCATCCAGACCACCAGTGCGCCAGGGCAGTCCACGGCGGCCGCATGGACTGGTGGTGCACCGCCGGCGTCCGGCTGGTATCCCGGCGCCTCGCTGCCAGCGCCCCCACCGCTGCCGCGCCCGGCACCGGCACCACGTCCCGCCCCGGGCCCGCCTCCACAGCCACCGCAGGCCGCTGCTGGTCAGGGCTTTCTGCCGCTGACCAATCCGCGTCCTTGGGAGGGTGGCCCTACCATTGGTCAGCGATGACCACACAAACCGCTCCGCAGCCCATGTTCGACCGGCTCGAACCGCTGCTCGCCCGCGTAACCAAGCCGGTGCAGTATGTCGGTGGAGAGCTGAACTCCGTCACCAAACCGTGGGACGAAGTTGCCGTGCACTGGGTGCTGATGTACCCCGACGCCTACGAGATCGGGCAACCCAACCAGGGCAATTCGATCCTCTACGAGGTGCTCAATGAGTGCGACTGGGTGGCCGCCGAACGGGTGTTCTCGGTGTGGCCCGATCTAGAGCAGTTGATGCGCGATACCGGACTGCCGCTGCTCAGTCTGGAAAGCCACCGGCCGGTCCGGGCCTTCGATGTGCTCGGCATCAGCCTGGCAACCGAACTCGGTTACACCAACGTGCTCAATGCTCTTGACCTGGCTGGTATCCCACTGCGCAGCGTCGACCGGGGTGCCGATGATCCGCTGGTGGTGGCCGGCGGCCACTGCGCGACGAACCCGGAACCGATCGCAGACTTCCTCGACGTGGTGATCATCGGCGACGGTGAACAGGCCGTGGTGGAACTCAGCCGAATCATGCGTGAACACGAGGCTGCCGGGGCGCCGGGTGGGCGCGAGGGGCTGCTGGAGGCGTTGGCCGGCACTGGCATGTTCTATGTGCCCCGGTTCTATGACGTCAACTACGGTGCGGGCGGTCAGATCACCAGGATCTCACCCAACAGGCCCGGGGTGCCCTACGAGGTACGCCGCTGGGTGCTGACCGACCTTGACCAGTGGCCCTACCCGAAGGCACCGCTGGTGCCGGTGGCCGAAACCGTCCACGAGCGGTATTCGGTAGAGATCTTCCGGGGCTGCACGCGGGGTTGCCGGTTCTGCCAGGCCGGGATGATCACCCGGCCCGTGCGTGAGCGCAGCCTTCCCACCATCGGTGAGATGGTTGCTGGTGGCCTGACGGCGACCGGCCTTGAGGAGGTCGGGCTGCTCAGCCTGTCCAGCGCTGACCACACCGAGATCGACCAGATCACCAGGCAGTTGGCCGACCGCTATGAGGGCAGCAATGTGTCGCTATCGCTGCCCAGCACCCGGGTTGATGCCTTCAACATCGACCTGGCCGAAGAACTCGCCCGTGGCGGACGGCGCACCGGGCTCACCTTCGCACCCGAGGGCGGCACCGAACGGATGCGGGCCGTCATCAACAAGAACGTCTCCGAGGACGATCTGATCGACACCGTCACCACAGCGTTCGCGTCGGGTTGGCGTTCGGTGAAGCTGTACTTCATGTGCGGGCTGCCCACCGAAACCGATGACGATGTGCTGGCCATCGCGGATATGGCGCACCGGGTGATCCAGACCGGACGGCAGGCCGCCGGTCGGCGCGACATCGGCTGCACCATCAGCATCGGTGCGTTCGTGCCCAAACCCCACACCCCATTCCAGTGGGTCGGCCAGACCGACCCGGAGGTCGCAAACGACCGGATGCGCCAACTCAAGCAGCGGGTGATCGACGACAAACAGTGCGGCCGGGCGATCTCGATCCGCTGGTCGGATGGGCGGCCGGGCCTCATCGAGGGTCTGCTGGCCCGAGGTGACCGGCGGGTCGGCGCGGTGGTCGAGGCCGTCTGGCGTGCTGGTGGCATTTTCGATGGCTGGAGCGAGCACTTTGATTTTGATCGGTGGGTGCGTTGCGCCGCCGAACAACTCCAACCGCAGGGCGTCGACCTGGCCTGGTACACCACCCGTGAACGTCCGGTGACCGAGGTGCTGCCCTGGGACCACCTCGACCTGGGGCTGGACCGCAACTGGTTGTGGCAGGACTACCAGGATTCGCTGGCCGGAAAGGCCGTGCACGACTGCCGCTGGGACGACTGCAATGACTGCGGGGTCTGCCCGGAGTTCGGCATCGACATCGAGATGGGGCCCAGCGGGGCCACGCTCCTGCCGTTGCCGACAGTGCGCTCGGCGCTGCACTGAGGCATTAAGAGGAGACTTGATGGCCAGGAAACAGCCCCCCCAGCAACCACCGCCCGTGCAGCGGCTGCGCGTCCAATACGCCAAGAGGGGGGTCGCCAGGTACGCCAGCCACCGCGATTTCAGCCGCGCGCTGGAGCGTGCGTTGCGCCGCGCAGGTGTCCCGATGGCCTACTCATCCGGCTACACCCCGCATCCCAGGATCTCGTACGTGGGTGCGGCACCGACCGGTGCCAGCAGTGAGGCCGAATACCTTGAGCTCGGCCTGAGCGAACAGGTCGATCCGGCCAGGCTGGCTGCTGCACTGGACGAGGCGCTACCGCTGGGCTTCGATGTGGTCCACGTGGTCGAGGCCGTTGGACGTGGTTTCGCTGATCTGATGCAGGCCAGCCGGTGGCGCATCGAACTGCCCGGTATTCCCACTACTGCGTTGCCGTTCCTGGCGCAACGGCTGAGTGATAGCGATCACATCGAGGTCACCCGGCAGACGAAGAAGGGTGAACGGCGTTTCGATGTCCGGGCGGCAGTGGTGCAGGTCGAGGTAGTGGCCGATGCACTGCAACTGGTGCTGCGTCATGATGCGCCGCTGGTACGGCCAGATGATGTGTATGCCGCCCTGGAGACGCTCGAGCCGACGCTGTTCGAGCAGGCGGAGCCGCCCAGGGCGACGCGCCTTGCCCAGGGCCCGCTCGAAGGCGACCAGATCGGTGATCCGCTGGCCTGACACGCCGGTTCCGGGAGGCAACCGAAAATCGGGGGAGCTCGGGTTGCTGTGGCATACTTGCCTTCAGGCAACGTGCCGCCGGCACGAACTGCCGGGATGATCATGATCCAACCGCGACGCAGAAGGCGTCGGCGATCAAGGCAATTCGGATCGCCTGTGTGCCCAGTGCGAACAGCACTGAAGCCCAGCGAGCGCGGGGATGATGAACCCCGGTTGGCCACCAGTTTTCACCGCAGCTTGCTGCGGTAGTGACCCGCACCCACGGGTGCTAAGGAGTGTCGACCATGCTCGACAATGAATCTGCAAACACCCCCGAACCCACTGCAATTGAAGAAGATCTGCCGCGTCCGCCGACGGGTCGACGTTCGCGGACCCGTCCGGCCGGTCCGCCGCCACCAGCTCCCGTTGAGCCCGAGGCGCCGGTCGAGTCCGAGCCGGCAGAGCCTGTCGGGGACAAGAGGTCGCCGGTAACAGCAGACACTGATGCGCCCGCGCAGGATGACCACAGTGGTGCTGAACCTGAGGCTGACGAGCCGGCACAGGTGAAGGGCGAACCCGCGAAGGATCAGGACGCGCCAGTCAGGAAGACCCCGGCAAAGAAGGCAGCCGCCCGGAAGACCACCCGCAGCCGTCCTGCCAAAGCAGCCGCCGACAAGAAGGATGAACAGCCAGAGCCCGTCGCCTCACCAGAGATCGAGGCAGCCCTTGAGGCGGTGCAGGCAAGCGCAACCACGCGTCCCCGCCGCAGCACCAAGACCAGCGCGGCCAGCCTGATCGGTGACGACGTCCCAACCAGGGAGGATGGCGAGGTCGACACCCAGCAGGTGCTGGCTGACCTGGCCGCCGCGATCGCCCACAAGGGTGATTCGGCTGGTGAGTTGCCCAGCCGCCCCGCCCCCCGCCAACTCGAGAGCGCGAAGCAGCCCAAGGACGAGCAGGCCGCAGAAGGCGACCAGGAGAGCGTTGTCGGTGAGCAGCCCGACCTGCCGACCGACACAGAGACCACCGAACAGACAGCTGAGCAGGGTACCGACGACGAGCAGGGTGCCCCGGTCCGGCGGCGTCGCCGCCGCGGGGGCCGTCGGCGTCGGCGCACCACCGGCACCACCACTGACGAGACTGATGAGCAGGACGAGGCCGGCGAGGACGAGGATCAGGACGCCGAGGCCGAGGAGGAGACTGAGCAGGCTCCGGCCGAGGGCGCTGCAACCACCTCCTCGACCAGGCGTCGGCGGCGGCGCAGGCGCCGCAGCGACGATTCGTCCGACGACGACGGTGATGTGGTGGTTCGGGTACGCGAACCGCGCCGTTCGGTCACCGACGAGATCTCGGGCATCGAGGGCTCAACCAGGCTGGAGGCCAAGAAGCAGCGGCGTCGTGAGGGCCGTGCCGCGGGCAGGCACCGCGCCCCGATCCTGACCGAGGCCGAGTTCCTGGCCCGCCGCGAGTCGGTGGAGCGCGTCATGCTGGTCAGGCAGCGCGAGGACTACACCCAGTTGGCTGTCCTGGAGGACGGCGTACTGGTTGAGCACTACGTCGACAGGTCGAGTTCGACCTCGCTGATCGGCAACATCTACCTGGGCCGGGTGCAGAACGTGCTGCCCGGTATGGAGGCCGTCTTCATCGACATCGGCCGCGGCCGCAATGCCGTGTTGTACGCCGGTGAGGTTGACTGGAGCGGTTTCGATGTGAGCTCCGAATCGCGCAAGATCGAGCAGGTCTTCAAGTCGGGCCAGTCGGTGCTGGTGCAGGTCAGCAAGGACCCGGTCGGTGCCAAGGGCGCCCGGCTGACCGGTCACATCTCGATTCCCGGTCGGTACGTGGTCTACTCACCCGGTGGCCACCTGTCGGGTATCAGCCGCAAGCTGCCCGATGCCGAGCGGCAACGCCTCAAGGGCATCCTGGACGAGGTCGTCTCCAGTGACGCCTCGGTGATTGTGCGCACCGCTGCTGAAGGTGCGACCGCAGAAGAACTCACCAATGACGTGCAGCGCCTCAGCGCGCAATGGCAGGCCATCGAGAAGAAGTCGAAGCAGGGCGGGGCACCTCAGCAGTTGTACTCCGAACCCGACCTGACGCTGCGGATCATCCGTGACACCTTCACCCAGGACTTCAAGGAACTGATCGTTGCCGGCCATGGCGGTGCCGACGATGCCTACTCCCAGATCTCGGAGTACATCAACCACGTGGCGCCGTCCCTGGCTGATCGCCTCGTCCAGTGGACCGACGGTGACCCGTTCACCAAGTTCCGCATCGATGAGCAGATCAGCAAGGCGCTGGAACGCAAGGTCTTCCTGCCCAGCGGCGGCTCTCTGGTCATCGACCGGACCGAGGCCATGACAGTCGTGGACGTCAACACCGGCAAATTCACCGGCAGCGGCGGCAACCTCGAAGAGACCGTGACCCGCAACAACCTGGAGGC
>JBMNPP010000002.1:0-43543 GCA_050943675.1 Brooklawnia sp. | reverse complement strand
CGCCCAGAAGCTCTCGAGCCAGACCACCATCCGGCCGCGAATCCGTTGCGGCGCGAATTCGCTGACCAGCGTCGAGGCAACCGGAAGCTCGGCGCCGAGCCCCAGCCCGACGACGAAACGCAGGACGATGAGCATGGCGATGCCGGTCGAGAAGGCGGTCAGGCCGGTGGCCAGGCCATAGACCAGCAGCGTCAGTGCGAAGACATTGCGGCGCCCGATCCGGTCGGCGAGCAGGCCACCCAGGGACGCACCGATCATCATGCCGACGAAGCCGATGGACCCGATCCAGCTCAACTGGGTGTTGTTGAGTGCCCAGTGCGCGGCCAGTGCGGTCATGACGTAGCTGATCAGGCCGACGTCCATCGCGTCCAGGGCCCATCCGATACCAGAACCGAATAGCAGTTTTCCGTGCTCACGGCCGAAACGCAGCCGGTTCAGCCGCTCTGCCCGGGTCGGCAGGTCGCCGGTCGGCAACCCGTCCGGGGTGTTGGCCTGTTCGCTCATGATGCCTCCAAGTGAGAACTCGCCCACCCTACTGGCAAGTGTCCACCCCTGGCAGCACCGGGCCAGGCGGTGGTGCCAGGGGTGTTTCGTCTAGCAGCCGGCCAGGCGCTCGGCCAGGTAGGGCTGCACCTTGTCGATCGCGATTCGCTCCTGCTGCATGGTGTCGCGCTCGCGGATCGTCACGGCGTCGTCATCCAGGGTGTCGAAGTCGACGGTCACGCAGTAGGGCGTGCCGATCTCGTCCTGGCGGCGGTAACGCTTGCCGATCGCCTGGGCGTCGTCGAAGTCGACATTCCAGTACTTGCGCAATTGCTTGGCGAGGTCGCGGGCCTTGGGCGACAGTGCCTCGTTGCGGCTCAGCGGCAGCACCGCTGCCTTCACCGGGGCCAGCCGCGGGTCGAGCTTCAGCAGCACCCGGGTGTCGACGCCGCCCTTGGTGTTGGGGGCCTCGTCCTCGGTGTATGCCTCGACCAGGAAGGCCATCATCGAACGCCCCAGACCGGCCGCCGGCTCGACGACATAGGGGGTGTAGTGCTCTCCCTTTGCCTGGTCGAAATACTCCAACGTGGTGCCCGAGTGTTCGGTGTGGGTCTTCAGGTCGAAGTCGGTGCGGTTGGCGATGCCCTCGAGTTCGCCCCAGTCCGAACCGATGAAACCGAAGCGGTACTCGATATCGATGGTGCTCTTGGAGTAGTGCGAACGCTTCTCGGCCGGGTGCTCGTACAGGCGCAGGTTGTCCCGCTCGATGCCCAGGTCGACGTACCAGTCCATGCGCTCGTCGATCCAGTACTGGTGCCATTCCTCGTCAGTGCCGGGCTCGACGAAGAACTCCATCTCCATCTGCTCGAACTCGCGGGTGCGGAAGATGAAGTTGCCCGGGGTGATCTCGTTGCGGAAGCTCTTGCCCACCTGGGCGACCCCGAAGGGCGGCTTCTGGCGGGTGGCGTTGAGCACGTTCTTGAAGTTGATGAAGATGCCCTGGGCGGTCTCGGGACGCATGTAGTGCAGCCCCGACTCGTCCTCGATCGGACCCAGGTGGGTCTTGAGCATCATGTTGAATTCGCGTGGCTCGGTGTACTGGCCCCGGGTGCCACAGTGCGGGCAGGGCACCTCGGTCAGGTCAGCGGCTTCTTCGTCCATCCCCTTGCGGTGCGCGTACTCCTCGGCGATCTGGTCGGCACGGAAGCGCTTGTGACAGCTCAGGCACTCGACCAGCGGGTCATTGAATACCGCGACGTGACCTGATGCGACCCACACCTCGCGAGGCAGGATCAGTGATGAATCCAGACCAACCACATCGTCCCGGCTGGTGACCATGTTGCGCCACCACTGCCGCTTGACGTTCTCTTTCAGCTCGACGCCCAGCGGGCCGTAGTCCCAGGCAGCCCTGGTTCCGCCGTAGATCTCTCCGCACGGGAACACGAAGCCCCGGCGCTTGCAGAGATTGATGACCTTGTCGAGAGTGCTCTCAGCCATATTGAATTGCCCCATTCGATCTCCCGGTACCTGGCTGGCATCGGGTCAGTGTTCCGGTACCTGGCTGGTACCGGGTTCATATATCCATGCCACAGGTTAGCGGTCGGCTGCCCCAAAGATGAATCCGCGACTTGTGCCAGCCAGATGGGGCGCGACCGGCGGCACGTGACCCACGCGAGCAGTGGCCGCATGGTGAATCGGGTTACCCAACCCTGGCACGCAGTTGCCGGGCGGCAGTCGTCGGACATTGACCGAGAAGTCCGCCCGCAAGTGTCAAGAGGTCGCAAGGTGGAGAAGGGCGAGGCCCCGACGCGCTGCCAATCCCCGGTCCGAGAAGCCAGGGCCGAGCAGCTCAAAAGAAAGCCTGCTTTTCTAGGTGGTTTACCCTTGTTTCGGGGTTGTGATCGAATACAATAAAGCCATGACCCACACCCCCGGGGACTTACCCCCACCCCACTTCGACCCACCAGACCAACCCGACTGGACCCACCCCGCAACCAGTGCTCAGGCATTCGACGCACTGGATCACGCCCACCAGCAACTCCAGGCCGCCGAAGTCGCAGAACTGGTGGCCATCACCCACGCAGCAGACCTCTACCAAGTAGACATCAACCACGTCCTGGACGGCATGGAACGCCTCATCCCCGGCGGCCACCACGGCACCGCGTTGGTTGGGGAATTCCTCAGCCTTGAAATCGGTGGGCTGCTCGGGATCTCACCACGCTCGGCAGCCAACCGAATCGCGCAAGCCCTCGACCTGCGGCACCGGTTCCCACACCTGTGGCAAAGAGTCCTCGCCGGTGAGGCAAGGGTTTGGCAGGCCAACCTTGTCATCGACCGCACCACCCTCCTCGACATCAAAGCCGCACAGTATGTAGATGCCCGGGTCGCCGCGACACTCCCCCAGCACGGAATCGGGTGGGTAATGAAACACCTGCAGTCCTGGATCGACGCTGCCGACCCCAAAGCCGCCTTCGACCGGACCAACGCCAAGATCAAGGATCGCCGCGTGCTGGTGTCCGGGATCGAAAACGGGTCAGTCACCATGTGGGGTCAACTAAGCCCAGCCGACGGGATCCGCTTCGACCACGCACTCACCCAGATCGCCGAAAACCTCCCCGAAGACCACCGGGCAGCAGGCGACAGTCTGGACGCCCGCCGCGCTGCGGCAGTCGGGATCCTCGCCCGTCAGGCCTTCGGGCAAGAAACCCTGCCCACGAACACCCTGGTCGTCCACATCAACGCAAACGATCCCATCCTGCACCCGGGCTTGACCGAAGCCCCGGCCGCGAGCCTGACCGATGGGCCAGCGTGCCCACCAGCAGGCATCGCCCAGGTCGAGGGCTGGGGCCACCTGCTCACCACACAACTCCCCGACTTCCTCGCAGGGTCAAAGGTCATCGTCCGACCAGTCATCGACCCAACCACCATCACCCCAGCCAACGGGTACGCGGTGCCAGACAGGATGCGGCTTGTGATCGAACAACGCAACCCCGTCGATGTCTTCCCCTACGGAACAAGGGCAGCCAAGGACTGTGACATGGATCACACGATTCCCTACACACCCGGCGAACCAGACCAAACCCGGCTCGACAACCTCGGACCACTGTCCCGATTCACCCACCGAGCCAAAACCCACGGTGGCTGGCACCTCGAACAGCCAGCACCGGGCCACTTCAAGTGGACATCACCAGCCGGGTACCAGTACCTGGTCACTCCCGACGGCACCACGGCCATCGGCAAACCCGGCGAACTCGGCAAGCAGGCATAACCGGCGCCCGGCGCCCATCCCAGCCGCTGCAACCCTGCTGACTACCGGCTTCTGCAGGGCATTCGAGCGTGGGCCAAACCCTCCGTCGACCAAGAATCCTGTCTGCGGGCTGGCCCCTCACGCGAGCGATTGATTCGGTTGGCCGGGATAGCGTTGACGCCATGACCCCAGGCCTGATCGTCACGCTGATCCTGGTGGTGGGCATCGCCCTGGTGGTGGCCGCGACTCTGGTCGACCGCCGAAACAGCGCGCGCGCATCAGCCGGGGAACTGCCCATGGCGAGCGTCGACACCGACGGTAACCGCCTGGAGCCGCCGGCCTACGTGACTTCGGCGCAGCTGCTCGACAACGCCATTCCCGTGGCAGATTTCTCACCTGAGCAGGAACGCGAACTCGCCGACCAACTGGAGCAGGCCACCCGCAGCAACTGCCGGCTGGCGACCGAACACATGGCCACCCACACCGGCAACCGGCTGATCGTCGACTCACCGCGCGTACTCGCTTGCTTTGACCAGATCAGCGAGTTCCGGGAAGTCCTGCAGATGATGTCGGACGCCTCAGCCGACCGAACAGCCCTGGTGATCGCAGCGACCCAGATCGACGCCGAAGCACTCGAAACCCTGGTTGCCAACAAGTTGGCCGGCACCGTCGAAGTGGCCGTGCTCCTGGGCGACCAGGCGGCCGTCAAAGCGCTCGCGGAAGCCTCAGCCACCCCCTTGGTAGATGTGTCTGACCGTCGCTCGGGCTTCGTCAGGTTCACCGATCTTGGTCGTCCGGAGCGCCTGGTCGCCGATGCTGAATCGTCCTGGGTGATCACTGGATCTCGGTGATTGTTGGGAATTGGCTGAACAAACCCTGAATGACCTAGACCTCAAGTTGCACTTGAGCCCAAAGCGTTTTCTCATTACGCCTTGTCACGCCCACTTTGGGGATTGAACAGGTTCTCAGGCGGCTGGCCAAGCGACACGCCGTCACCTACCTTCGGCACCGTCGGCCGAGGTCTGGACGTGGCCAGTGGAGACCAAGTCCCTGCTGACCGGGGAAGACGTCCTCCCTCGACCGCGGCCCGAGCATCGGAAGGACCTGCACGTGAGTGGACTGAACAAGCGCACCCGCAAGGCATTGGCCGGATTGATAGTGGCCAGTGCTCTCGCAACTGGCACCGCCGTGCTCTCGCCGCAGGCGCTGGCCAACTACGGCACAGTGTCTGCCACCACCGCCCTGAACGTCCGGGCACAACCCAACACCACATCGAAAGTGCTCGGTGTGCTGACCAGCGGCGAGCAGGTTGAGCGCCGCGGCGACCCCAGGGGTGAATGGACCCCGATCAAGTACCGGGGCCAGGACGCCTGGGTGTTCTCCGCCTACGTCTCGCTCGGCAACACCAACGCTGCCGCCGGCGGAACCGCCAAGGCGACAGCAAACGTCAACGTGCGCACCAACGCGTCCACGCTCAGCGCAGTCATCGGCACCCTGTCGAACGGCGAAACCGTCTCGGTCACCGGCGCAGCCAAGGGCGGCTGGGTGCCAGTGAACTACAAGGGACGCAGCGGCTACGTCTACGGCGCCTACCTGTCGCTGGGCGCCACCAGCAGCGCCCCCGCCGTGGCGAACTCAACCTCAACCGCGACCGGCACTGCCAAGGCCACCACCCACGTCAACGTGCGCAGCGGACCGGGCACCAACTACTCAGTCATCTCGACGCTTGCCACCGGTGCCAGCGTCCAGACCCGCGGCAGTTCGCAGAACGGCTGGACCCCAGTCATCTTCAACGGACGCGACGCCTGGGTCTCATCGCAGTACCTGAGCACCAGCAGCAGCGCCTCATCATCGTCGTCGTCGGGCACTGCGCGCACGACCACAGCTGTCAACCTGCGCACCGCGGCCGGCACCAGCAACTCGATCATCACCGTGGTGCCCACCGGCGCCACCGTCCAGACCCGTGGCAGCTCGCAGAACGGCTGGACCCCGGTCACCTACAACGGCCGTCAGGGCTGGATGGCCTCGCAGTACCTGACCACCGGGGACGCCAACCGCACCTCGAGCACCACGACCACCGCCTACACCACCACCGGCGTCAACCTGCGCACCGGCCCGGGCATCAACTACGGCATCGTGCGGGTGTTGAACCGCAACACCAAGGTGCAGTTGACCGGCGTCACCCAGAACGGGTTCAGCCAGGTCAACGACAGCGGGACGCTGCGCTGGATCTCGACCACCTACCTGTCGAACTCGCCGGTCAGTGGCAGTTCTTCGAGCAGCTCCGTTCAGGGGCCCACCTCGCCCGGCTCGTCGGGCGGCACCACGCTCAACACGGGCGGGTCATCCGGGCTCGACTCGCTGCGCCCCAGCGCCAAGCAGGTCGTCTACGCGGTGCGGCAGAACTTCCCTCAAATCACCACGATGTATGGCGTCCGCCAGGACCCCCTGCCCGACCATCCGTCCGGACGCGCAGTCGACATCATGATGCCGCGCGGCGCCAACGACCAGGCACTCGGTGACCAGATCGCCACCTACCTGCAATCCAACGCCAACTCGCTCAACATCGAGTACCTGATCTGGCGCCAGCGGATCTGGATCAACGGCCAGGCCGGCTGGACCTGGATGGCCGACCGGGGCGGCGTGACCGCGAACCACTACGACCACATCCACGTCACAGTGCGCTCCTGACCGGCCGTTTGGGCTCGCGGGTGGTTGTCGGTTACGATGGTCACCGCGTCCCCATCGTCTAGTGGCCTAGGACACCGCCCTTTCAAGGCGGCAGCGCCGGTTCGAATCCGGTTGGGGATACGAAGCAAATGGCCTGGTCAACACGATGTTGGCCAGGCCATTTCTGTTCGAATAGCACGCTTTTCCCGCTTCCATCGCACACTTATCTCTCACGAGCTTTTCTTGGGCGATGACGTTGAGACGTCAGCGGGGTTCCGTTCCGCTAGATTCTCACCCGTCCTCGAAGGGTGGAGTGGAGCAGCCCCGGCTGGAATCCGTCCTCATCGGCCTTGACAACCTCACCGCCACTGCCACTGCAGTTGATGCCGCTGTCACCGATCCAACCAGCCTTGCGGCCTTTCGGATGGCGGCCGAGTCGGGGCCGGGAGCCCCTTCATCCCCAAGATATGGGCGGTGCTCGACGCGCCCGTGATAGTGCGAGGGGCCTCCCAGGCGTACCGCTAGCGCACCGGCCCAGGCAGCTTCGGTCCAACCACCATTCGGGCTGGGATGATTCCGGCTGTCCCGGAGCATGACCCGCCAGGCAGTCCGGGTGGAGCCGCCCACCGCGGGGGCGAGCAGACAGCTCACCGCGCCTGCCAACCTGGCCGGGACATAAGCCACCGCATCATCCAGCAGGGCCGCTGCCTTGCCGAAACGCTCATATCTGTGGTTGCGGTAGCCAACCATTGCATCAAGGGTGTTGATGCCGCGATGCAGCAAAAGCCCCGGAATACCGAACGCAGCACCCCAGAACAGTGAGCAAACCACCGCATCCGCAGTGTTCTCGGCCAACGATTCGACGGTGCCCCGCGCCAACTCATCAGCTGAAAGCCCGCTTGGGTCCCGGCTGCACAAGTGGGTCAGGCGTTCGCGAGCAGCACCCAGGTCGTCCTGGTCGAGTTCGTCGGCCATCTGCTCACCTTCGGACGCCAGGCTGTGCGCTCCGAGGACAGCCCAGGTTGCTGCAGCGGTGAGCGCCGTGTGCAGGATGGGGCGTCGGCGTGAGATCGACTCGGCTGCGACGCCAAGGGCTGCAACCGGGGCCAGGGCGGCAGCCAGGTAGAGCGCACCAGCAGCGATGCTGTCGCGGTGCAGATGGCGCTCAAGATGGCTGGCCCACTTGCCGAACAGGGCCACCGGATGGCCCCGCCGGGGGTCACCGATCGCGGCATCCGCGACCACCCCCAGCAGCAATCCCAGTGCGTGATTCATCGAGCTGCCGCGGCCCGAGCTGCCCTGGGCAAGGCGTTGGCGATCACCTCGAGTTCCGCATCCCCAATCGCCGTCGACACGAACCATGCCTCAAAGGCGCTCGGCGCCAGCCAGACCCCGGCCTCCAGCATCGCGTGGAAGAAGCGGGCAAACGCCGCGGTGTCCTGGGTCTTGGCGGACTCATAGTCACCCACCTCCGCTTGCGTGAAGAAGATGCTGAACAGGTTGCCGTAGCTGCTCACTCGATGAGGAACCCCTGCCCCGCTCAAGGCCTCAGCAGCCATCTGTTGTATTTGCAGACTTACGGAATTGCAATGTGCGTAGACATCTTCATCAAGCAGGCTCAGCTGGGCCAACCCGGCAGCGGCAGCGGCAGGGTTACCGCTCAGCGTGCCCGCCTGATACACCGGACCGGCGGGGGCCAGCAGGTCCATGATCCCGGCCCGCCCTGCGACCGCCGAAAGAGGCAATCCCCCGCCGACAACCTTGCCGAAGGTGAACAAGTCGGGCTCCCAGCCCTCCGCACACGCAGTCAACCCCCAGTACCCCTGCTGCGACAACCGGAAACCTGTCAGCACCTCGTCCAGGATCAGCAGGGCACCGTGCCTGGTGCACAACTCGCGCAGGCCACGGTTGAAGCCCGCAGGTGGTGCAATCACGCCCATATTCGCCGGAACCGGCTCTGTCACCACGGCAGCGATCTGGTCACCGCGTTCAGCGAAGACTTGCTCGACAAGGTCGATGCGGCCGTATGGCAACACCACGGTGCCAGCCGCGGTACCGCTGGTCACCCCGGGTGAGTCGGGCAGACCCAGGGTGGCCACACCGGAGCCTGCCGCGGCCAGCAGCGCGTCCGAGTGGCCGTGGTAGCAGCCAGCGAACTTGATGATCAGGTCACGACCAGTCGCTCCCCTGGCCAGACGTATTGCGGTCATCACCGCCTCGGTGCCGCTGGAAGTGAACCGCACCCGGTCAACCGGGTCGATCATCTCGACGATCTTCTCGGCAAGCTGCAACTCGGGCACGCAGGGCGCACCGAAGGACGATGATTTTTGGGCTGCCTGGCTGATCGCCCCCACGACAGCGGGATGGGCATGGCCAAGGATCATGGGACCCCAACTGCATACCAGGTCGACGTAGCGGTTTCCCTCAATGTCGGTGATCCATGCACCTTCGGCTGATGCCGCAAACCGTGGTGTTCCTCCGACAGCCCCATAGGCCCGCACCGGTGACGAAACCCCGCCGGGCATCACTGCCCGAGCACGATCGAACAGGACCTCGTTTGTGGTCATCGCCGGTTCTCCTCAACCATGGGTCTGATTCAGACGGCGGGCCACTTCTACCGCCCAGTAGGTGCAGATGACGGTGGCGCCTGCACGGCGCACCCCGGTCAGAGCTTCAAGTATCGCTGCGTCCCTGTCGATCCAGCCGTTCGCCGCGGCGGCCTCTACCATCGCAAACTCGCCCGAAACCACGTACGCGGCGCTCGGCACGTCCACTGCATCGCTCACGGTACGCAAGATGTCCAGGTACGCCAGAGCCGGCTTGACCATGATGATGTCTGCGCCCTCGGCCAGATCGAGACGTGCCTCCCGCAGTGCCTCCACGGCATTGGCCGGATCTTGCTGATAGGTGCGCCGGTCACCAGTCAGGGAGGAATCGACAGCCTCCCGGAACGGCCCGTAGAACGCGGATGCGTATTTGGCAGCGTAAGCCAGGACGCCCACGTCGGTGCGCCCGACCGCGTCCAGGGCAGTGCGTACTGCGCGAACCTGGCCATCCATCATGCCGGAGGTGCCCATCATCGTGGCGCCAGCGGTGGCCAGTACTTCGGCCATCGTCGCATAGCGATCCAGGGTTGCGTCATTGTCGACGCTGCCGTCTTCGGCCAACACGCCGCAGTGGCCGTGGTCAGTGAACTCATCCAGGCAGAGATCAGCGATGATCGGCATCCGGGGCACCGCCTGGGCCAGTGCCTGCACACCGCGCGCGAGTATTCCCTCAGGGTTGGTGGCCTCGGAGCCAATTGCGTCCTTGTGACGCGGGATTCCGAACAGCATCAGCCCGCCCACGCCTGCCTCATCTGCCTGGCGGGCGGCCTGAACCAACGATGTGAGGCTGTGTTGCTGGACGCCCGGCATGGATGAAATCGATCGTGGCTCGACCAGATCCTCCACCACGAACATGGGAAGGACCAGGTTCGATGGATGCAGCCGGGTTTCAGCCACCAGCCTGCGCATTCCGGCCGACTGCCTCAGTCGGCGTGGACGTTCGATCAACATGATGAGTCCCTTCCTGGTTGGGTGTCAGCATAAGGCTGGCTCACAGGGCGGCCGCCACCACCTCAGCCACCCGCGCGGGTGCGATCCCGTCGATCTCGATCACCTGCCAGCCCCGGCTGCGGCAGCGCTTTGCGGTGATCGGGCCAACCGCGAAGACGGGTACCCTGAGCGGGCCCGGCGCCAATTCGGCGAGGGCATCGGCAGCGCTGGGAGAGCGCACAACAACTCCGGCCAGGGTGCCGTCGCTGAGCCTGTTCAGCGACGGTGGGGGCTTTGATGCGGACACAACATCGTAAATCTCAGCCCGGTGTACCTGCCAGCCGGCCTCGACGAGTCCAGTGGGCAGCAAATCGCGGGCTCTTGCCGAGGCCGGGATGAGGGCTTTGCCGGGCTGGTACTCGAGCAGCGTGCTCAGCAACTGCTCCGCGCTGATCCCCGAGGAGGTCACAACCCGTTGCCGCACCCATTCGGGTAATGAACCGGTGGTGGCAACTCCCACCGAGGCCAGCCGTAGACCCGCGTCAACTGCGGTTGCCAGGCAGATGTTCAGCTCGCTGACCGCCGCCTGCCAGTAGCGCCAGGTGCGCGGTGAGGTCACTACCAGCCAACTGCCCTCGCCAGATTCGGCGAGCACCCGCGCCAACCTGCGAGCCGCACCCGGATCCTCTGCTGGCACCACTCGAACCAATGGTTCGATGAGGCTGGCGATTCCGAGCCGGGCCAGGGCTTGCTCGTCGGCCTGGTTTCCGTCCGGCCTGATAAGCAGGATCGTCGATCTTCCTGGTTCGATCATGGGTCAGCCAGCCAGCAGTTCATCAGCAATCCCGGCGCCCAACCGTTCCGCATCGACGAGGTTGCTCACCCTGGCCTGCCGTGTGACACGTGCATAGCCGACACCTCGGTGTCCGGTCAGCTCGGCCACCAGCAGCAGTTGGTCGGCTGCCACCCAGCGAGCGTGGGCGCCGACTGCGGTAGTGCACTCTGCCTCGATCCCAGCCAGGACTGCGCGCTCGGCGGTAACCGCCTGCCGACTGTGCAGGTCGTCAAGGACGGCGAGTTCGGATTCGATTGTCCCGGTCCGGCACTCCACGGCCAGGGCACCCTGGGCAGGTGCCGGCAGCATCCGATCGGGATCGAGCCATTCGGTTATCTGGTTCTCACGGCCGAGGCGTAACAGGCCGGCGCCCGCGAGCACAGTCGCATCCACTTCTCCGCTGGCGATCTTGCCCAACCGGGTGTCGACATTCCCCCGAATTGGCACGATCGTCAGGTCTTCTCGCGCCCGGAGCAGCGCTGCCGCCCTGCGTGGGCTGGAGGTACCGATCCGGGCGCCACTGGGCAATTCCATCAGGCCAAGCCCGTCGCGTGCACAAAGCACATCGCGTGCGTCGACGCGTTCCGGCACCGCAGCAACCACAGCCCCGGGCAGTGGTGCACTGGGCAGATCCTTGAACGAGTGGACCACCAGGTCGACGTGTCCGGTCAGCAGCGCATCACGAAGCGAGGCCACGAACGCTCCCGGCCGCGGTGGGGAATCAAGAGCAATCCTCAGGTCATCGCCCTCGGCACGAATGACCACCAACTCGACATCCCACCCGGTGGCCTCGGTCAGCGCATCAGCGACGGTCTGCGACTGGGTGGTGGCGAGCCTGGAGCCTCGCGTGCCGAGCCGCAGCACACGGCGGGCACTCATTGATCCACCTCGATTCCGAAAACTGTGTGCAGTGCCTCAACGTAGGCGACCAACTCACCATTCCTGGCGAAGTCAGCCGCACGCTGCGAGGGTGCGTGCAACAACTTGTTGGCCATGCGGCGAAGCGATCGCTGGACGACCTCGGCCGTCTCAGCTGAGTAGTGCGCTTTGACGTGCCCCAGTTCCCGGCTGATCAACTCGTCCACGTGTGACCGGATTGCGGTCACAGCCGGATCTGCAGCACGGCTTCGTTCGCCCTCCAGGTAATCATCGACGCCCTGATTGACCAAGGCGTGCGCCCTGCTGAGCTCGTCAGCCTGCTGAGGGGGAGAGTTCGCGCCAACTACGTCCAGATCGATCAGGTCGATGCCCCGGCTGTTGGCCAACTGAGGATCCAGATCGCGACTGACAGCAAGGTCAACGATGGGCAACACCCCGAAGACTCCCTGCCGAGCGTTTGTGACATCTTCAGCGCGAAGAGTCCGGGTTCCGGTGCCCGAGCATGAAACCAGGATCGCGGCCTTGGCAATAGTGCGAGGGAGGTCCTTCGTGGTTACCGGCGTAACGGCTGGGTGCCGATCTGCGAAGGCCTGCGCACGTCCCGATGACGAGTGGACCTGCACATGGGCGCCTCTGCGCGTCAGGTCGGCAGTCACGGTGCCTGCATACGATCCGGTGCCCAGCAACAGTGCAGTCGCTCCGTTGAGCCGTCCATACCGCTGCTCTGCGAGGTCAAGCGCGACTGAGGCGATGCTGCGTCCCAAACCGCTCAGGACGGTGTGATTGGCGACCCTTTTCGAAGTGGTCAAAGCCATCTGGAACAGCCGGTGCAGCGCAGGAGAGGACCCATGCTCGTTGGCACTGGCAAGAACCTTGCGGACCTGCCCGGCGATCTCGACCTCACCCACCACCATCGAATCGAGGCCGCAAGCCACCCGCAGGAGGTGGGCGACGGCCTCGGCCTCGATGAAGACATCGAGCAGGCCCAGCAGATCATCGGCACCCGCCTCGACCAGCAGGCTCCGAGCGGTGCGCACTGTTTGATGCATCCGCTGGGTGTCGACATAGAGCTCACAGCGATTGCAGGTGGCCAACACGAGCACACCATCCACGCTCGGCAGACCACGCAGTTGTGCCGCCACCTGCTCGGCGGCGGCTGTAAAGCGGGCAAGGTCGTCGGTACTTGCCTGATGATGGCTGACCCCGATGGCAATGACAGGCACCCGGTCAGACTAGCCCTTCATCGCAGGTCCAGATCCAGAGGCTATGCTGTCCCGAGTCAGCCGCTTGAGGCTGGCGCGTGACACCAAGCGAAGCCGGTGAGACTCCGGCGCTGTCCCGCAACGGTGGTTCACGGCCGGATAAACCGGTCGTGACGAGCCCGGTCGACTGGTGGCGCGCACCCTGCGATGGGCCCTCGACGGAAGGGCCGCAAGGAGGCCGGATGAGCAACGCTGCCGTACCAGGCGAGTATCGGTTGTTCGGAATTGGTGTCGGACCGGGCGATCCCGAGCTGATCACGGTCAAGGCTGTCAACGCGCTGCTTGCCTGCGACGTCGTTCTGGTTCCCTCGACCGAGGCCAGCGGTTCAGGAGCTGGACGGGCAGAAACGATCGTCCGCGCATCCTGCCCCGAGATCGGTGACCGGATCATCCGGGTGCCGTTTTCGATGGCAGACCGGTCGGGGGTGACCGGCCGCCGGGCGAATGCCTGGCAGGCTTCGGCCGAGCGCGCCATCAAGGCCTTCGAGAGTGGGGCCAGACAGGTGGGTTTCGCCACCATCGGCGACCCATCGGTCTATTCAACCTTCAGCTACCTGGCGGCCGGGGTGCGCAGTCAGCTACCCCAGGTGGCTGTACGAGTCGTTCCCGGAATCACTGCGATGCAGGCACTTGCCGCCGCCAGTTGCACACCGCTGGTCGAGGGCGACGAAATCCTGACACTGGTCCCGCTCAAACACGGCACCGAACAGCTTGCCGAAGTGGCATCGGTGGCTGACACCTGCGTCATTTACAAGGCGGGCCGGCATATCGCCGCACTGAGGGAGTACCTGAACTCCAGCGGACGCGAAGCGATCGCCGGCATCAATGTCGGGCTGCCCGGCGAGCAGGTGGTGCCCGTGAGCGAATTGGCAGAGGCCCCGTATTTCACCAGTGTGCTGATCCCGGCACACCGCACCGGAACTGGAGACAGGCTATGACGGTGGTTTTCGTGGGAGCCGGACCCGGGGCACCGGATCTCATCACGGTTCGCGGCGCGCGCATCATTGCCCAGGCCGACATCATCATCTGGGCGTCCTCCCTGGTCAGCCCGGAGATCGTGGCGGACCACAAGCCCGGGGCGCTGCTGGTCGACTCTGCCACGGCGACTCTTGAGGACATCGCTCCCCTGTATGCACGCGCACGGGACGAGGGGCTGCTGGTGGCCCGGGTGCACACCGGAGACCCTGCAATCTATGGCGCCACTGCTGAACAGCGGGAGTTGCTGCGGCAGATCGGCGTCGCTTACGAGTCAATTCCGGGGGTATCCGCCTTCTCGGCGGCTGCCGCCCGTGCCGACGTTGAGCTCACCCTGCCCGAAGTCGCTCAATCGTTGATCATCACCCGGCTGGAAGGGGGTCGCACCCCAATGCCACCGCGTGAGAAGGTGCGCGAGTTCGCCAGGCACGGCACCACGATGGCGTTATACCTCTCGGCCGCCCGCAATAGGGCTCTTCAGGAAGAACTTCTGGCCGGCGGCTACCCACCCGACACCCCCGTCATCATCGGTCACCAAGTGAGTTGGCCGGACGAGGTAATGCTGCGGTGTCGGCTCGATGAGCTGTCAGCCACCATGAAGGACCACAAGTTCTGGAAGCACACGGTCATCCTGGTCGGCCCCGCACTGGCGGAGACCCCGATGGTCAAACGCTCCCATCTCTACCATCCCGGTTTCCGGCATGAGTACCGCGCCGCGGACCCGCAGGCCGCCCAGACCCTCGCCGAGAAGGGCGCCCAGGCATGATCAGCGTCTACGGCTATATCGGAGCGCCACCGGCCGAGTTGCGGGCAGCAGCCAGCTCGGCGGATGTGGTGGTCGGCGGCCAGCGCCACCTGGACGCACTGGGTGTCGCCGACGACAAACGGATCACCCTCGGCCGCATCGGCCCCGCAATCGAAGCCCTGCAGGCCCTTCCCGAAACCACGAACGCCCTCATCGTCGCCTCCGGCGACCCACTGTTCTACGGGGTTGTGCGACGAGTTCGGGCCGCTGGTCTCAAGGTTCGGGTGGTCCCGGCACCCACCTCGCTCCAGTTGGCCTTCGCCGCTGTTGCCCTGCCCTGGGACGACGCCCTGCTGGTCTCCGCGCATGGAAACGACCCAGCCCCAGCGTTGGCCGCCTGCCGCGACCACCCAAAGGTCGGGGTACTGACAGATCCGAAGGTGACCCTGCACACCATCGTGGCCGCCACCAGGGGCATGGGGCGTACCTACGTGCTTGCCGAACGGCTCGGCGAGAGCGATGAGCGGGTACGCGTCCTGACAGAAACTGAAGCCCACGAAGTCACCGGCACCCTTCAGCCGAATGTGGTGCTCGTGCTGGCGCACCATCCCGATGATCCTGCCGCGCTGGGTGAGCAGGCCCCGATAGCCGGTGGTATCCGGCCACAGGAGGAACCGCATGCCCGATAACGCACCAGTGATTGGCCAAGTGGCAACGGCCAGCGCCCACAAATTGCGAGCCGACCAGATCGACACCCTCATCGGCCCAACCAGGCGCTATCAGACCAGTGCGGCAACCGGGCTGCGGCAGGCGTGGGCAGAATGTGACCTGATCGTCAGCCACCTCGCACTTGGGGCCACGACCCGGCTGATCGCCCCGTTACTGACCGACAAGAAGACCGACCCGGCTGTGATCGTGATAGACGAGGCCGGGCAGTTCGTCGTCCCCTTGGTTGGGGGCCATGTTGGAGGCGCGAACGAACTGGCCCGGCGGATCGCGGAAGGGCTCAACGCCACTGCAGTCATCACCACTGCAACCGACGCCCGCGGTCTGCCCGGACTGGATACCCTCGGCTGGGCTACCACCGGTGATCTGGCCGGGGTGACCCGGGCGATCCTGGACGGCCGTCCGGTCGCCTGTGTACGAGAGCATCCCTGGCCGCTGCCAGCGCTACCCGAAAACGTCACTGAGCCCGGGGTCGAGAGAGTCGAGCGACGCGGCAGTCACGTGAAGGTACTACCCCCACCGCCAGAGCCGGTCGCTCGCGTGCTGGTCAGCGACGGTGTGCAGTTGCCAGCCGATCTGCCGACGGTTGTGCTGCATCCCAGGTCTCTGGTAGTCGGCATGGGTTGCAACCGTGGCACCAGCCGGCAAGAGCTGCGTTCGCTCCTGGACGCCACGCTGGCCAGAAGCGAGTTGGCCGAGGCGTCAATCAGCGCGCTGGCAAGCGTGGACGCCAAGGCTGACGAAGCTGGTCTGGCAGCACTCGCCACTGAGCTGGGCGTGCCCTTTGTGACATTTCCAGCTGAAGAGCTCGCAGAAGTTGAGGTGCCCAACCCGAGTCAGGCACCGGCCGCAGCCGTTGGCACACCAAGCGTTGCTGAGGCGGCAGTGCTGGCCCGTGGTGCGCAACTGGGTCGCGAGATCAAGCTGATCGTACCCAAGGCGAAGACCCGCGAGGCGACGATCGCCATCGGGCGCATCGCCCCTCTTGGCAGGCTCGCCGTTGTCGGGCTTGGGCCGGGGGCCGACGACCTGCTCACCCCACGCGCCAGACAGGTGCTGGCTGACTCGTCGGTCGTCATCGGCTACCGGCCGTATGTCGCCCAGATCAGAAGACTCCTGAGACCGGGCACCGAAATCGTGGCCGCTGGCATGGGAACCGAGAACATGCGCACATCGCTGGGCATCGCCAAGGCCCGGGAGGGACGCAACGTGGCGATCGTCTGTTCTGGCGACCCGGCGATCTACGCCATGGCCTCCCCCACACTCGAACAAGGCACCCAGGGAGTCGACATCCAGATTGTGCCCGGTGTCACTGCCGAACTGGCAGCCTCCGCGATTCTGGGCGCCCCACTCGGCCATGATCACGCGACCATTTCGCTGTCCGACCTGCACACGAGCTGGGACGACATTGAGCGACGACTTCGCGCTGCTGCCGAAGGCGACCTGGTCGTCGCCCTGTACAACCCGCGCAGCCGCAAACGGGTGGAGCACCTGCCCCGGGCACTCGAACTGATTGCCGCCCACCGGCCGGCGAACACGCCCGTCGCTGTCGTACGGGACGCCACCCGGCCCGCTCAACACCACCGCATTTCGACAATCACAGAATTCGACCCGGCCTGGGTCGACATGCACTCGATCGTGATCGTCGGGTCAAGTACGACCCGCATGCTGCCCACTGGCGTGGGCGGCGAGGTCATGGTCACTCCACGTGACTACAAATGGATGGAGCAACGATGACCGCCCTCGTCATAGCCGCACACGGCACTCGCGTCGCCAGCGGCCAACAAGCCTGCCGGGCCCTGATCGAACGGGTCCGCGCCATGCTGCCCGCCGTACGGGTACTGGACAGCTATGTGGAACTCGATGAGCCAAGCATCCAGGTAGCGGTTGCCGACGCACTCGAATCCGATCCAGACCGGCAAGCAATCGTGGTGCCCTTGATGATCGGCACCGGCGGTCACGTCCGCGAAGACATTCCCGAGGGCATCACGGCCGGACGTTCCCAGGTCACTGACAGTTCAGTCATCTACACCCCACACCTGGGGCCTGATCCGAGGTTGCGGGCAGCGGTCCACCAGCGCATCCGGACTGCGATGGCTGACTGGACCCCCGAGCAGACCACCGTCGTCTTCCTGGGGCGCGGCACCAGCGTCACCGAGGCCAACGCTGACCATGAGCGACTGGGCCGCATACTGCTCGAAGAGGGCGGGTACGCCGATCTGGTGAGTGGCTACATCCAGGTCACCAGTCCCGGCCTGGCAGCAGCACTCGACCGTGCTCATGCGCTCGGAGGGCGGCGCATCGTTGTCATGCCGCACTACCTCTTCCCCGGCCGCCTGCAACAATGGGCGCAACAGCAGGCCTCAAAATGGGCCGAGACCCACCCGGACGCTGAAGTGCGGTTGGCTGAGGTGATCGGCGATTGCAACGAGTTGGCCGCCGTGGTGGTCGACCGCTACCGCGACGCGCTCGCCGGGCATTCCCAAGCCGCGGTGGACACCGAGGCTCCACAGCTCTACCTGAGCGCCCTGCGCCTGGCGGGCCGGCCGGTGCTGGCCGTGGGCGCGGGTCGGGTGGCTTCACGTCGAATCGACAAGCTCCTGGCTGCCGGGGCCGAAGTGCATGTGGTGGCTCCGGAGGCGTCGGAGAAGATCCGGCAACTTGCCGAGAGCGGGCGGCTGACCTGGTCGCAGCGCGAGTTCGTCCAGACAGATCTCGACCAGGTCTGGTATGCACTGGCGATGACTGACGCACCACAGGTGAATGCCGAAGTCGCCATTCGTGCCGAGTCGCGGCAGATCTTCTGCGTACGCGCCGACGACGCTGCCGAGGGCACCGCATGGACCCCGGCCACCGGCACCGCGAACGGGCTGTGGGTGGGTGTCGTCGGCGACCGTGACCCCCACCGTTCGGCGCGCGCCCGCACCGCAGCGGTAGCAGCGCTCAGGCAGTTCTAGCCGATGAAACGCGAGTTGGTGCTGATCGGGATCGGGGCAGGCCACCCGGACTGGCTCACACTGGCGGGCGTCGAGGCAATTCAACAGCTCGACGTGCTCTTCGTGGTCGTCAAACAAGCAGAACTCGACGATCTCGTTGAGGCCCGGCGAACCATCACGATGCGCCACCGGCACACACCGCTGCGCACGGTTGAACTGCCGGACCCGCCGCGACCCTGGCAGAGCACACCGGACTATCCGGCCGCAGTACAGACCTGGCGGGCGCAACGCCTCGAGCAGTGGAGTCGAGTGGTGGAGGCCGAATTGGGCGACGGCCAGCTCGGCGGCTTCCTCGTCTGGGGCGACCCAGGGCTGTACGAGAGCACACTGGCAATCGTCAATGAGATGGCAGCACACAGTGCCAGGCCCCTCGGGGTGCGTGTGATTCCCGGAATCAGCAGCGTGCTGGCCCTGGCCACCGAGTTCAGGATCCCTCTGAACAGACAGGGCCGTGCAGTGCAGATCGCCCCCGCCCGCCTGCTGGCTGACGGAATGCCTAACGATGTCGACGATGTGGTTGTGATGCTCGACCCGAAGCAGACATTCGCGTCCATCACGCCAGACGGCCTGGATATCTATTGGGCTGCCTATCTGGGTAGGCCAAACCAGATTCTCATCAGCGGCGATCTGGCGAGCGTGCGGGACGAGATCATGCGGGTTCGTGCCGAGGCTGCCCAGCGCCACGGCTGGATCTTCGATACCTACCTGCTGCGCCGCCGCTGACTGTCAGGAGTCACGCTGCGACTGGTTGGTCGTCTCAGCTGTCGACGCGATTGCGTTGACAGCTGCCACCGTGATCGCCGAACCGCCCCGGCGTCCCTTCAATACCAGGTACTCGAGTCCGTAAGGGTTCTCGATCAGCGCCTGCTTCGACTCTGCCGCCCCCACGAACCCGACCGGAATACCGATCACCCCGGCCGGCTTGATTCCAGTGTCGCGTACCACCTCGAGCAATCTGAACAGGGCGGTCGGTGCGTTGCCGATGGCCACCACTGCCCCGGCCAACTGGTCCTTCCAGAGCTCGACAGCAGCAGCGGTCTTGGTGGTGCCCAGTTCGCTGGCCAGCCCCGCAAGTCGTTCATCGCCCAGATGGCATACCACCTGGTTGTCCCTGGGGAGGCGCGAACGAATGATGCCGGTCGCCACCATGGTTGAATCGCACAGGATTGGCGCCCCGGCCCACAGCGCATCCCGACAGGCAGAGACTACCTGTGGTGTGAAAGCGATATCAGCGGGCAGATCGGTTTGCGCAGCGGCATGGATCATCCGCACCACGACCTTCGAAACGTCATCCGGGAATGCCGACAGGTCGGCCTCACGGCGAATCGTCGCGAACGATTCAGCGTAGATCTCGGCACCGTCGGTCAGGTAGTCGTAGGTCACGGTCATGTGGGCCGCCTTTCTGGGTGCGGGCGATGGGGTCTAGACTCTCACATGTGATCGCGTGACGGTTCAAACTGAACCCGCAACACGATCATCCAGCGCCAGGTACTGAGGAAGCCGGGAAGAGCCGGCACGGTCGCGCCACTGTGAACGTCCCCTGTGGACGGAAGTCAGGAACTCAGCCTGGGGCTCTGCATTATTGGGACGCGTCATCTCAAAAGGAGAGATCATGCATATCGCTGAAGGGTTCTTGCCCGCAGCACATTGTGCGGCCTGGTACGTGGCTGCCACCCCATTCGTAATCCACGGGGCCCGAGCCTGTTTACGGGAAGCCCGGAAGTCAACCGAGAACAAGATGCTGCTGGCAGCCGCAGGGGCCTTCACCTTCGTCCTGTCTGCCATCAAACTGCCGTCAGTGACTGGCAGTTCTTCGCATCCAACCGGCACCGGTTTCGGAGCGGTCCTGTTCCGTCCCCCGGTGATGGCCTTCCTCGGCACGATCGTCCTGCTCTTCCAGGCATTGCTGCTGGCGCACGGGGGTGTGACCACACTCGGCGCAAACGTCTTCTCGATGGCAATAGCTGGGCCCTGGGCCGCCTACGGCATCTACAAGCTGCTACGAAAGATTGGGCCATCGGTCGCAATCTTCGCGGCGATGTTCACAGCTGACATCGTGACCTACTGCGTCACCTCAGCCCAGCTGGCCCTGTCCCACCCCGATCCCGTGACGGGCTTCGTCGGTGCTCTCACCAAGTTCCTGGGAATCTTCGCGATCACCCAGATCCCGCTGGCCATCGCCGAAGGTTTCGTCGGCGTCCTGATGTTCCGCTTCCTGGGCACCGTGGTGCGTCCCGAGCTTGAAAAGCGCGGGATCCTGGATCCCATCAGCGCCCCGTCCGCGCCGACCGCAGAGGAGCCTGCACATGTCTGACAAGAAGTGGATCAATTGGGTGCTACTGGCTGTCGTGGTAGCCATCTTTGCTGTCTCGTTCTTCCTTGCCCCAAGACCGGCTTCAGATGATGAGGAGAGTTTCGCGGGCACGGACTCGGTGGTCACCGAGGTGCTGGAGGAAGGCGGCGCGGAACCCTGGTTCTCGCCGGTCTTCGAGGCCGGCTCAGGTGAGCTCGAATCCGGTCTGTTCGCCATCCAGGCCGCCATCGGTGCAGGGCTGCTCGGCTATGCCATGGGCAACCTGCGCGGACGCAGGTTGGGCTCGACAAGTGGGCCTGCACCCGCTGCGGCTGCACCTGTCGCCCCCACCCCGACCGGCTAGCCTCAATGATCGCCCTTGATGATGCCGCCTGGGGTGCACCCTGGCGGCACATCAGAACGGGGGAGAAACTCCTGCTCAGCATCGGGCTGGTCATCACTGCACTGACAGCACCCAGCGTGCCGGCCGCGCCGCTGGTGGCGATCGCTGCGGTGGCCCTGACCCTGGGGCCAGCCCGGATCCCCGCTCGGGTGCTGGCCATCGGGTTCAGCGCTCCGATGGCCTTCATTCTTGTTGGCTCGGTTTCTGTGGCACTCCAGGTCGGCGGGCAACCACCGGCTGACACCTGGTTCACGCTCGGCCCGCTGTCCATTGGTGCCCAATCAGCAAGCAACGCGCTTCAATTGTTCGCCCGTTCAGTGGCTGGCACGCTGTCTGTCCTGCTGCTCGCCACAACCACCCCGATGGTCGACCTCCTGGCATGGTTTCGCCGGCGCGGTGTCCCCGGGGCGCTGGTCGAGGTGGCCTCACTGATCTACCGGCTGCTATTCGTACTGGGCGATGTGGCGCTGGCCATGCACGCTGCCCAGGTGTCCCGGTTGGGTGATGCGCCCGCCGGGCGCGGACGGCTAATGCGTCGATGGAACACCGTTGCCACCTCAATCGGTACCCTCCTGGTGCGATCCTGGTCGCGGGCCGCACGGCTCACCGACGGGCTGGAGGCCCGCGGCATCGATGGTGACCTGCTCATCCTTGACGATGACCGCCCAGCCCGTTCACAGTTCATCGGTGGCACGGTGGTGTTGCTCGCCAGTATCTGGTTGGTCAGCGGACTATGGAAGGTGGTCATGTGATGTTGTGCGCACATGAGATCCTGGCCGCCTACCCGGGAGGTCCACCCGTTCTCCAAGGTGCTTCCTGCCTGCTGCCGCGCGGCGGCAGGGTGGCTGTACTGGGCGCAAACGGATCTGGCAAGACGACCCTGCTGCGCTGCCTTTCGGGGGCACATGTACCGGCGTCGGGAGCAATCACCCTGGATGGCGCCCGGCTGAAGCATCGCAAGGACGAACTGAGGGCCCACCGTCGGCGCGTCCAACTGGTGCTGCAGGATCCCGATGACCAACTCTTTTCGGCAGACGTGACGCAGGACGTAGCCTTCGGCCCTTTGAACCTTGGGCTTTCGAGTGCCGAGGCCCGCGCCCGCGTCGAAGAGGCATTGGGGTTGCTTGGCATCAGCCACCTGGCCGACCGCCCCACCCACCAGCTGAGCTTCGGCGAGCGCAAGCGCGTCACAATCGCGGGTGCTGTCGCCATGCGACCCCAGGTCTTGTTGCTCGATGAGCCAACCGCCGGGCTTGACCCGCAAGGGGTGGAAGAGATGCGCACGGTACTCGATCGCCTGAGCGCCTTGGGAACCACGATCGCACTGGCCACCCATGAGGTCGATTTCGCGTTGTCGTGGGCCGACGAGGCGGCGGTGGTCGCCGCGGGATTGGTGCATCAGGGGCCGATTGCCGAGATGTTGGCAGTCCCCGAGCTACTGGACCAGGCGCATCTGCGCCAACCCTGGCAACTCGAACTCGCCGCGCGGCTCGGTCTGACCAGCCAGCCTCGCACCCTGGAGGCAATGGCCGCCGCACTGAACGATTGGGCTGGCAAGCACCCCCAGGCTACTTCTTCGAACAGGCCCACTGCGTGACCGGGCGAGCGGGGACCCAGGCCGTGAAACGACCCAGCGGCTGGGCAGATTCGATCATCAGCCGGGTGAGCGAACCCCCGTGCGCCCGAAACCAGTCAGCCAGCAGTGCCTCGGTTTCCAGCGTCACACCGTGCGCGACAATCCGTCCACCACGCCCAAGTGCCTCCCAACAGCCATCAAGCAACCCATCGGTCACCCCGCCACCGATGAAGATCGCATCAGGTGCGGGCAGCCCGGCGATGTTCCCGGCAGCCTCACCGACGTTGATCTCAACCTGGCCAGGCGTCATGCGTTCGGCATTGCGGCGGGCCCGCGCGGCCCTTTCCGGGTCCCGTTCCAGGCCGATGGCGCGGGTGCCTGGCGCTGCCCGGCACCATTCGATGGCCATCGCTCCCGAACCTGAGCCGACATCCCACAACAGCTGGCCTGCGGTTGGCCGCAGGAACGCAAAGGCGGACGCTCGCTGGTGCCGTTTGGTGATCAACCCATCATGGTCGAATACCTCGTCAGGAAGGCCAGGGGTATCCCCCAGGGCGGCCAATTCAGCAGATTGCGGCAATGCAGCTTCGGTCACCTGCCCGAGGCTACCGAACCACCACCGATTAGGAGCCAAATGACCGAGTTGACATCAGGCAGCGTGACGCTGGTCGGCGGCGGACCCGGCGACCCCGATTTGATCACCGTGGCGGGACTGCGTGCCGTCCAACTGGCAGATGTGATCCTGTTCGACAGGCTCGCCCCGCAAGCGCTGCTCGCTGAAGCATCCCCGGAGGCGGAACTGGTGGATGTTGGCAAGATCCCGCGAGGCCAGCAGACTCCGCAGGAAGAGATCAATGCGCTGCTGGTCAGCCATGCCCGGGCCGGCAAGAAGGTTCTGCGGCTCAAAGGCGGCGACAGCTACCTGTTCGGGCGCGGCGGTGAAGAGGCCCTGGCCTGCACTGAGGCCGGAATACCGGTTCAAGTGATCCCCGGTGTGAGCTCGGCGATCGCGGCCCCGGCCCTGGCCGGTATCCCGGTGACCCATCGCGGCCTGTCGCAGGGTGTGACCATCGTGAGCGGCCACGTACCACCTGGTGATTCGCGCAGCGACCTCGACTGGGCAGCCATGGCGCAAACGGGGACGACGCTGGTGATTCTGATGGGCGTGAAGTACCTGCCGCAGATCGTGGCGGCACTGCTCGGGGCCCGGATGGCTCCTCAGACGGCCGCCGCCATCGTGGTGAACGCCGGTTCCCCCCAAATGCGGGTGCTACGCGCCCCGCTGGACAGAATCGCTGAGGTCGCGCAAGCCGAGGGCGTGGAACCCCCGGCCATCACAATCATCGGTGCGGTCGCGGGGCTGGATCTGGGATGAATCCCTGCACTTCCAGCCAGCGAACCACCCCTGCATGGGTTGCGACCTCCGCAACACCTGGTGGGGTGGCGGGTCGGCGGACCATGACCACCGGGACCCTCAGCTGATGGGCGGCCTCCAGTTTGGCTGCAGTGTGCGCTCCGCCAGAATCCTTGCTTACCAACACGCTGATCTGCTCGTCGAGCAGCAAGGCGAGCTCGCCGCTGAGCGTGAACGGCCCACGCTGTTGCCGAACACACCAGCCTGCGGGGACCGCCCCACCCGCCCACTCAGCAACGCGCGCCAGCACGTTGGGCAACCCGTGGTAGGCGGACAGGGGCTGGCGTCCCACTGTCAGCAGGGCGCGCCCTGCAGGGAACCTGGACATGACGAGCTGAGCTGCACCCCGGTGGTCGTCCACCCACGACCACTCGGCGTGGTTGGGGTGCTGAGTCCAACCGGGCCGGTTGAACCGGAGCAATGGCACGCCGCAGGACTCACAGGCCTGCGCAGCGTTGCGCGTCATCTGTTCGGCGAATGGATGTGTGGCGTCCACAACGGCTTCGATGTCGTTGTTGCGAAGGTAACTGGACAGCCCGGCTGCGCCACCAAAACCGCCAACCCTGCGATCAGCGGCCTGCCGGGCCTGCGTGGTGCGGCCGGCCACCGAGGTGATCACCTCATGGCCAGCGGCGCCCAACACGCCCGCCAACTGGTTGCCGTCGGCGGTGCCACCGAGCAACAGAACTCGCATGCAATCACCTTAGGACCTTGAAGGGAACACAATCATGCCGGGCATATTGATCGCTGGCACCGCATCGGACGCCGGAAAGTCCGCGGTCGTGACGGGCATCTGCCGAGCACTGGCCCGCCGCGGGGTGGACGTGGCACCGTTCAAGGCGCAGAACATGTCGAACAACTCGATGGTCTGCGCCGATGGTGCCGAAATCGGTCGCGCCCAGTATCTGCAGGCACTGGCTGCGGGGGTGAGGCCATCAAGCCTGCTCAACCCCGTGTTGCTGAAGCCGGGTAGCGACCGGCGATCCTTCGTTGTTTTGCGCGGCCAGCCGGCCGGCGAGCTCGTGGCCGGCGAGTACGCGACCGGACGCCGGCACCTGGCCGAGGCAGCATTCGCTGCCTATCGCGAACTGGCCGGGCAACACGAACTCATCGTCGTCGAAGGAGCGGGTTCGCCAGCCGAGATCAATCTTCGCGATGGCGACTATGTGAACATGGGCCTGGCCAGGCACGTTGGGCTGCCGGTGGTCGTGGTCGGCGACATCGACCGGGGAGGAGTGCTTGCCAGCCTTTATGGCACCTGGGCACTGGTCGGACCCGATGATCAGGAGTTGCTGGCCGGATTCATCATCAACAAATTCCGCGGCGACCAAGCCGTGCTGGATCCGGGCCTGGAAGAGTTGACCGCCCGAACGGGGCTGGAGAACCTGGGTGTGCTGCCGTGGCTGCCCGGAGTCTGGCTCGATGGCGAGGACGCACTCCAGGTCGACCGTTGGAAGGCCGAGATCCCCCCGGCTCCAGTAGGGCAGCCGGTACTGCGGGTGGCGGTGCTCAGATTCCCCCGGATCTCGAACTCAACCGATGTCGAAGCGCTCGTCCACACCCCCGGTGTCGAAGTCGTGGTCACCGATGACCCACAACAAGCGCTGACCGCAGACCTGCTGGTGCTGCCCGGCTCGCGGGCCACGGTGGACGACCTGGGGTGGCTGCGTGATCGGGGCCTTGATGCAGTGGTTGCGCACCGCCATGCCAACTCGCTGCCGGTGCTGGGGATCTGTGGTGGCTACGAGATGCTCGGCGAATCCATCGACGATGTCCTGGAATCACGCAGCGGACGCGTCCCGGGCCTGGCTGTGCTGCCCATCAAGGTGCAGATGGGTGCCGAGAAGATCACTCGGCAGGCGCAATACGAATGGGACGGGATCAAGGTCGACGGCTATGAGATCCACCATGGCATCTGCGAACTGACTGGCCAGGCCACCGGGTTCCTGGATGGCTGGCAGCGCGGCACCACCTACGGCACGATGCTGCACGGCTCGCTCGAAAACGACGAGTTCCGGTCAGCTTTCCTTGCAGTGGTCGCCGAAGCGACGGGCAACCCCTGGCGTCCCGATCCGGGCGCAACAGGTTACGCAGCGGCCCGCGAGCAGATGATCGAATCCCTCGCCGATGCGGTGGAAGCTCATGTGGACCTCGACCGGCTTGTCAAGCTTGCCCGGGTAGGGGTCAACCAGCCGGTCTCCTCGATCGAACTGCCTCGGGCTCATCCGCTTGTCATGGTGTACACAGGCGATGGCAAGGGCAAGACGACTGCGGCAATGGGGCTGGTCATGCGGGCCTGGACGCAAGGTATCCCGGTCGGGGTGTACCAGTTCATCAAGGCCGCGAAGTGGCCCACCGGAGAGCGGTTTGCTGGCCAGGCGCTGGCCACTGTGCACACTGAAAAGAAGCAGGGTGGGCCGATCGAATGGCACAATTTCGGCGCTGGCCGCACCAGCAAGAGAGCAACTCGCGAGATCGATCAGTCAGAGCTGGCTCGTCAGGGATGGTCGCGTGTTCGTCAGGACCTGGCTGCTCAGGCGCACGGTCTTTACGTACTCGATGAGTTCTGCCATGTACTGGCAAGAGGCTGGATCGACGTGGATGAAGTGATCGAAGTGCTGTCCAACCGGCCAGGCACGCAACATGTGGTGATTACCGGCCGCAATGCCCCCGACAAGCTGATCGAATTCGCCGATCTGGTCTCGGAGGTCGTAAACATCAAACACCCGATCGACCTGGGTATCAAAGGCCAGCCGGGGGTGGAGTGGTGAGCCAACCACGTCTGGTATTGGCCGCCCCCAGCTCCAGTTCCGGCAAGACCACAATCAGCATCGGGCTGATGGCCGCGCTGTCCGCCCGCGGGCTGGGCGTGGCGCCCTTCAAAGTGGGTCCCGACTACATAGACCCCGGCTACCATCAACTGGCGACCGGACGCCCAGGGCGCAATCTGGACGCCTGGCTGTGCGGCACAGAACTGATCGCCCCGCTCTTCGCCCACGGTGCCCAGGGCTCGGATCTTGGTGTTGTCGAGGGCGTGATGGGTCTGTACGACGGACGGCTCGGCCAAACCGAAGGACGCCGGGGATTCGGTTCAACAGCGCACGTCGCCGAACTGCTGGCCGCGCCCGTGGTGCTGGTGGCAGATGCACGCGGGGTTTCCCGCACGCTCGCCGCGACCTGCCTCGGGCTCGCCAAGCACCCCCAAGCTCCCCGAGTCGCAGGGGTGATCCTGAACAGAGTTGGCTCACAACGCGCCGTGACCGAACTGCGGGATGCCTTCACCGAGGTGGGTATCCAGGTGCTGGGTGCGGTGCCACGCACTGCAGAGGTCCACGTCCCGTCAAGACACCTGGGGCTGGTGCCTGCGGCCGAGCGCGACCAGGCTGAGGCTGTCGTGAGGACCGCCGCCGAGCTGGTGAACCGGCATGTCGACCTCGACGCAGTCCTGGAGATCGCGCAACAGGCCAAACCGCTCGGGGTTGACCCCTGGGTGCCACAAGTCGAACAGGTTGAGGGACGCCCGCGGGTCGCTGTCGCTGCGGGACGGGCTTTCACGTTCAGATACGCCGAGACCACCGAACTGCTGAGCGCAGCTGGCTGTGAGGTGGTCGAGTTCGACCCGCTTTGCGATGCGCAGTTGCCTGCCGGGTCCGCTGCACTGTATCTCGGTGGGGGTTTCCCAGAGGTCCATGCCGAGGAGTTGGCGGCCAACCGGCCGCTCCTGGCTGACATCCGTGCTGGTGTCGAGGCGGGGTTGCCAACCGTGGCCGAGTGCGCCGGACTGTTGTACCTGTGCCGAAGCCTCGACGGGATGGACATGGCGAATGTGCTGCCACTGGACGCCCAGATGTCTGCACGGCTGACCCTTGGTTATCGATCGCTGCGAGTGCCGGCCGACTCCGTCATCACCAAGCCGGATGAAGCCTATCGATCGCACGAGTTCCACCGAACCACAACCATGCCCTCTACTGGTACGCCCGCAGGGGCCCTGAGCCCGGCCTTCCGTTCGGAAAACGGTCTCGACGGCCTGGCCGGTCCAAGCCTGCTCGCCTCCTACCAGCACATTCATTGGGCGGGCTACCCGCAATTGGCGCAGCGCTTCGCTCAGGCTGCGGCAGATTTCGCCGCTGCGGGGACGCGGTGGGCACCGGCTTCAGGCGTGAAGCCAACACCCGAACCAGACCTGCGTCACCACGGCGATGCACAGGCCCGTCCGGGTCTTACCGACCTGGCCGTCAATGTGCACAACGCACCCGATTGGCTACTGCGGCAGGTGGCCGCTGCGCCTGAACGCTGGCAGGCCTACCCGGACCCGGCCCCGGCTGAACAGGCGCTAGCGGCCCGGCACCACCTGTCAACCAGACAGTTACTCACTTGCGCTGGGGCTGCCGAGGCGTTCACCCTGATCGCCCGCAGCTTCCCCGACCGGAAGGTCGCCATCATTCACCCCCAGTTCACCGAACCCGAAGTGGCCTGGCGGACCGCCCGCCATGACGTGCGGCGTCTGGTATTACGACGTGACGAGGGTTTCCAGCTGGAGGCCGCACGCGTCAGCGACGACATCAATCTGGTCGTTATCGGCAACCCGACCAACCCGACTGGAGTGCTGCACCCGGCCAGCGAGATCCGGCGGTTGAGGCGCCCGGGACGCATCGTGGTTGTCGACGAGGCGTTCATGGATTTCGTTGACAGCGAACCGGAATCGCTGCTCAAGCCCGGTACCTCGGGTGAGGCCGACCTGGAAGGCTTCATCGTCATCAGGTCACTGACCAAGTTGTGGGGTATCGCGGGGCTGCGCACTGGCTTCATCGCGGGGGACGCTGAACTGATATCCGAGCTCAGAGCCCAGCAAGAGCCATGGGCGGTCTCGACACCTGCCCTGGACGCCATCTGCGCCATCAGCAGTGCTGAGGCAGCTCTTGAACAGGCCAGGGTCACCAGGCAAGTGGAGGCCGATCGCGAATACCTCGCAACACGCCTTGAAGAAGCCGGCTTCGAGGTATTGGGCAATCCCCAAACCCCGTTCGTCCTGATCGACACCGCACCTGTTGGGCCTGACTCGTTACATCTGCCCCTGGCCGACCATGGTTTTGCGGTACGCCGATGCGATACCTTCCCTGGCCTGGGACCTACCTGGTTGCGGTTGGCCGTCCGGGATCGCTCGACAACTGATGCTCTGTTGACAGCCCTTCAGCGGGTGCGGGCACAAGAGAGCTGAGCTCGCGCAATACCCTGCGTGCCCTGCCGCTAGATGCCCACCCGGGCATAGGTGGCGCAGAAGAGGAACCTGGCCGGGCTGTCAGTCGGTCACGAAAGAGACCTCTCCGCGCTGCATAACCGGCATAAGAAGAACCGCACCGAAGACCCGCTGCGACAGATCGGCAATAGCCTGGCGGAGATACGGAATCAACGCCATGACAGCAACCTCATTGGCGAACTCGACCAAAAGCCCCTTGCTCAACGGCAGCAACGAATCTTCCAACACTTGATATCGTGCCCGAGGCTCAGCAACGAGTTCAGATCCATCCGGAAACGAGATTTCGCAACGCAAGCGCAACTCGAACCGCGTCTCATCATCCCCATCCTGGATAATGCCCAATGCGAACTTGGGGACGGCCCCCGCATGCTCCTTTAACCGCAGCAGATGCCCCACTCAAGATGCCACCTCGGTCGCGTGCGATTCCCAAGAGATCTCCCTGGTCGCGTCGGGTGCCGCTTGTTCTATCAGGGCTACTTGCTGCCGAGCAGGCAGATCGGAGGCGTGGTCATCGATGACCCGCGTATCAAGCCGCGCGCCAACCGCCGCCGCATAGCGACGCACAGCGTCAAGAGTGGGATTGGAGTCGTAACGCTCGAATTGGGAAGCACGCGGCTGCGACACCCCCATGCGTTCACCCACTTCCGCGTTGTCGTCGGCACGGGCACCTTCACGCTCCTCGCTCGCTTTGAGTACACGGCTGACCATATGTGTGAGCACTGACAACTGTTGGTCAACAAGCGCCGACCGACGCTGGCCCAGAGTCCGAATCGGACCGAATTCACCACCAGCGAAATGCGCATGTCCAACTATTGGAAACAATTGCTGCCCGGCTCGACTCCAACGAATTCGTCGGCTACGGTGAAGCCCATGTTCTTGCCAACCATGCGCCGTCACGTGGATCTCCTCCGCGTCTCGACTGCTGGTTGTTGTTGTCGCTGTTGCGCCTGATACGCCGACCCGACGGATGTTGAATCGTCCCACCATCTCTGCCTGAACGCAGCGAACAAACCCTGATCCCTCATTAATCCGGCATGCCCAAGAAAGGGCAGTGCCCTGATATTGCCGACCCCTTTTCGGCATGAACCACCGATAGCAAATGGAGAAACCATGATTTCTGGCCTCTTGCTCGGCATTGCGCTGGGTTTCGTCTTCCAACGCGGACGCTTCTGCGTCACCGGAGCGTTCCGTGACGTCTGGTTGAGTCGCTCAACACGTTGGCTCACCGCGTTCCTGCTGGCCATCCTCGTCCAGGCCGTCATCGTCCAGAGCCTGCTGTCAGCCAACCTGATTCAGGCCAATGTGCCGCCTGTGGTCTGGGGCGCGGTGGTCGGCGGATCGTTCCTGTTCGGGATCGGCATCGTGCTCGCCGGAGGTTGCGCCACCGGCACCTACTACCGTTCTGGTGAAGGACTGATCGGATCGTGGATCGCGCTGATCTTCTACGCGCTATTCGCCTCCATCATGAAGTACGGCGCACTGAAGGGATTCGACCAGTGGGCACGGGCAGATGTGACCGAGGTCACCACTGTTCACGGTCTCCTGGGCATCAGCCCCTGGGTGCTGGTGGCGGTCCTCGGAGCAGTCGTGGCATACGCGCTCTACCGCCAGTGGTACAGCCAGCAACTTCCTGTCGCCACGCTGGCCCCCCGCAAGACCGGGTTCGCGCACATCCTCACCGAGAAGCCGTGGACACCCAACGCAGCAGCAATCGTGGTCGGCGCGCTGGCAGCATTGGCCTACCCGCTGTCGAACGCGACCGGACGCGCCGCCGGCCTCGGCATCACCACGCCTTCAGCCAACATCGTCCAGTTCCTCACCACCGGCCAGGCCGAATACATCGACTGGGGCGTGCTGTTCGTGCTCGGATTGATCCCCGGCTCCTACATCGCCGCGAAGGCATCCGGTGAGTTCCGGCTGCGGGCCCCGGACGCCGCGACCACCGTCCGGTCGGTTGCCGGTGGCAGCATCATGGGCGTGGGCGCGGCAATCGCGGGTGGCTGCACCATCGGCAACTCGCTGGTGCAGACCGCGCTGTTCGGCGTCCAGGGTTGGGTGGCGTTCCTGTTCACCTTCCTCGGCGTTGGTTTCGCCGCCCGCTTCTTCGTCCAGAACCACCGCCGCACCGGTGCCGCCCCGAAACTGGAGACCGCGATCCCCAGCCAGCCGGCACTGGTCAAGGCCTGACCCCCACACCAACAAGGAGAAACCCCAATGGCATTCCTCAACAACCTGCGCAAGGCCAAGCGCCCCGAGCCGACAGTCACCCCAGTGAGCGATGACGGCCAGCGCTACCGGCTCGACACCTTCGGGCAGGTCTGCCCTTTCCCCCTGGTCGAGGCCAAGCAGGCCATGACCCAGCTGCAGCCCGGTGACCAACTCATCATCGATTTCGACTGCACGCAGGCGACCGATTCGATTCCCAACTGGGCAGCTGCCCAGGGCTACCCGGTCACCGACTTCAAGCAGGTCGGTGAGGCCGCCTGGACCATCACGGTACAGAAGGCCTGACCACCCCCAGCGCGAAGGGCGGCCGCTCCCCTACCCGGAGCGGTCGCCCTTTTCTGCGTCGACCAACTGCCCCAGCACCTCGTTGAGGGCCTCGGTCGATGATGGGTGGGTCCAGATGCCGTCACGCAATTCGCTCGCGGTGACACCGGCGCGCATGGCCAGCGCCACCAGGTTGATCACGTCCTGCGAATCGACGTGGAAGAGCCGGGCACCAAGAATCAGGTCGGTGTCGGCGTCCACGACGAACTTGATGATCCCTCGGGCGTCGCCCAGCGCCTTCGGTCGCGGCATCGCCTTCACTGAGGCGACCGGCACGCACACGGTACGCACCCGCAGGCCACGCTCCGCGGCCTCACCGGCGGTCATGCCGACACTGGAAAACGGTGGATTTATGAACAGTGTCGAGGGCACCGCCACCCGGTCATCACGGCGCCGCGAGCCCGGTCCCGTCAGGGCATCGAGCACGATGCGGTGGTCATCGAGCGACAGATAGGTTTGCTGCGCCCCGCCATACACATCACCCATCGCGAACACCCCGGCGGCCGTGGTGCGCAACTGGGCGTCCACCACGACTGCGCCACGTTCATCGGTCTGGACTCCCGCAGCCTCGAGCCCGAGTCCATCGGTTGCCGGACGCCGCCCCGTCGCGCACAGCACCGCGTCCACCGTGAGCGACTCCCCCGAAGCGAACCGGACGTTGACCTGGTCTGCATCGTCATCGAACCCGACAGTGTCAGTGTTGAACAAGAACTCGATCCCGTCCTCCTGCAACACCTCCAGGACCGCCCCGGCCACATCAGCGTCCTCACCCCGCAGAATCCCCGATCCGCGCGCGATCACCTTCACCTGCGAGCCGAAACCCCGGAACATCGAGGCGAACTCCAGCCCGATCCGGCCCGCACCAAGGATCGCGAGTCGCTTGGGGAATGGCTGCACATGCTGCAGCGAGGTCGAATCGTGGATGCGCGGGCCGTCGATGCCCGGTATGGCCGGCCGCACTGTCTCGGCGCCGGTGTTGATCACGACAGTCTCAGCCGTGATCCGCATCCGCTCCGAGACACCGGCACCACCGGTGGTCGGGGAAATCTCGACCTCGCGATCCCCCACGAAGCGGGCCTGACCGTCGACCACGGTGACAGTTTCGCGCCCCTGCAGCATCGCCAGGTTCACCGCGTTCAGTTTGGCGATCAGCGCATCCCGTCTGCCGACCGCATCGGTGAAGAAGCGCTGCGGGTCGTCGCCGTCGCGGCGGGTGCTGGCCGAATGCACCAGCGCCTTTGTCGGCACGCACCCGATGTTGATGCAGGTGCCGCCATACATCGCCGGCGACTGCTCGACGATCGCGACCGAGTGGCCCCGGCCCGCCATCACCCCGGCGAAGGTCTTGCCTCCCTTGCCCCAGCCGATGACGAGCACGTCAACATGCAGTCGCGGAACTTCGCTTTCGGTTGCTGCTGGAATGTTCATGGCGGCTCCCCTGAGAGGCGTCAATTCTACTCGCGCGTGCTTTGGCAGTACCGTGACCGCGTGATGCTTCGGTTGGCCAGGACGGCGGCATGAGTTTCGGCAGCAGGATTCGCGGGCTCTTCGCAGACACCCGCCCGCTTCAGCAACCCGATTTCCGGCGGCTCTGGCTGGCCAACATCGTCACAGTCATCGGCGCCCAACTGACCGTGGTGGCCGTGCCAGCGCAGATCTACGCCATCACCGGGTCATCAGGCATGGTCGGGCTGACCGGCCTGTTCGGGCTGGTGCCCCTGGTGGTCTTCGGCCTGTGGGGTGGTGCGCTGGCCGACAGCATGGATCGCCGCCGCCTCCTCGAATTCACCACCAGCGGGCTGATCGTCACGTCGGGGTTGTTCTGGCTGCAGGCCTTCCTCGGGCTGAACAATGTGTGGATCCTGCTGGGAATCTTCGCTGTCCAGCAAGCGTTCTTCGCGATCAACCAGCCCACCCGAACCGCGATCCTGCCCAAACTGCTGCCCGGCAACCAACTGCCTGCCGCGAACGCACTCAACATGACGGTCGTCTCGGCAGGCGCCATCGCCGGGCCCATGGTGGGCGGGGCGCTGATCCCGGTGCTGGGTTACGCCGGGCTGTACCTGGTCGACACCGTCTTCCTGTTCGCAACGCTGTATGCGGTGTGGCGGTTGCCTTCGCTGCCGGTCGACAACCCAATGGGTGCTCCCGGGCTGCGCGCAGTCTGGGACGGCCTGGTCTACCTGTCGGCGCACAAGATCCTGCTGATGAGCTTCGTTGTCGACCTGATCGCGATGGTGTTCGGCCTGCCACGAGCGCTCTTCCCGCAACTCGCGCACGAATCCTTCGGCGGCCCACTCGAGGGCGGCCTGGAGTTCGCGCTGCTCTTCGCGGCGATGCCCGCCGGTGCAGTGCTGGGTGGGGTCTTCGGGGGCTGGGTTTCCAGCGTGCGGCGCCAGGGACTGGCCGTGCTCTGGGCGATCGGTGTGTGGGGCGGAGCGATCCTGCTGACCGGCATCGCGGTTGGGTTGGCTCCGGGCGCACCTCGGGCAATGCTTGGAATCGCCCTGCTCATGCTGGTGATCGGTGGCGCGGCAGACATGTCGTCGGCAGCACTGCGTCAATCAATCCTGCTGGGGGCCACCGACGACGCCGTCCGCGGACGCCTGCAGGGCATCTTCATCGTGGTCGTCGTCGGTGGGCCCCGAATCGCTGACGTCCTGCACGGCGGTGCCGCTGAGGTCGTCGGACCGGCCTGGACCACCGGTGGCGGCGGGCTGCTGGTGATCATCGGCATCGTGATCGCCGCGCTCGCAGTGCCCGCGTTCCGGCGGTTCCAGCTGTAGTCACATGGCGGTGTAGCCGCCGTCGAACATGACGGTGCCGCCGGTCATGAAGTCGGAGGCCGGTGCTGCCAGGTACAGCACGAGGTCGGCGACCTCGACCGGGTAGCCGAAGCGGCCCAGCGGGATCTTCGCCTTCATCGGGTCACCCTTCTCGGGCGGACCCCAAACCTGCTCACCCATCGGGGTCAGGATGACGGTCGGGCAGACCGCATTGACCTGGATATTGTGCTTGCCCAGTTCGCCGGCCAACACCTTGGTCAGTGACACCAGGCCACCCTTCGATGATGCGTAGGCAGCGTGGTCATCGGCGGCGATGACGCCGGTCTGCGAGGCAATATTGATGATCTTGCCGTGCCCCTGGGCGATCATCGACGGGGCGATCACCTGGGTGAGCGCGAACGGTGCGGTCAGGTTGACTGCGAGGGTGTCGTCCCACTGTTCCTGCGTCAGGTCGGTGAATGGCGCGATCCGCGCGACCCCGGCATTGTTGATCAGGACGTCAACATTGCCGAGGATCTCCAGGGCCTTGCGGCCGAGTTCGCGGGCCCCTTCGGCGGTGCGCAGATCAGCGGGCACCAGATGGTATTTGGCGCCCTTCGCCCCAACCTTGGCCGCTGTATCCCTCAACGCTTCTTCATCACGACCCGACAGGACGAGCTCTGCGCCCGCTTCGGCCAGGACTTCGGCGATCGACTCGCCGATGCCGCGCGAGGCACCGGTGATCACGACCTTCTTGCCGGCAATCGAGAATCTGGACTTGATGTCTGACATGGCAACTCCTTCGGTACCACGGGAATCAGGCCCTCGGGGTCGGGCCTTCTGACATTTTACGTGCCAATACTCCCTGCGTGGCTGCCGGGTCAGATGCCCACTGCGGTCATCGCCCCATAGAACAGTGCTCGCCCCATGAACTCGCTGATCAACACCAGGATGAATGCCGAACCCAGGATGGCGGCGACCAGGCCGAGCTTCTTCGGGCTGGCACCAACGAAGAAGAATGCGGCAAGACCAAGCACCAGGGCACCGGCAACCAGCAGCGCGAAACGTACCATCGCGAAACCGGTGGCGTAGCTGTCGGCGGCCTCCAGACCGGACAGTCCGGACTGCGCCAAGTCCGGCACATAGATCTGCATCGCGATAAGGATGACCCCGGCAGCCACGATGGCCACCGAAACCACCGAACGCACGGCAGTGGTCAACAGTGAGTCGACCTGTTCACGCGTGGCCGAATCGGTCAGGTGCCTGTCAGTGAAGAAGTCACGCACCTTTTCCGACAGGCTGCCGGATTCGTGGGATTCGTCCAGCTGGGCGATCTCGCTCTGGCTCATCCTGGCAACGCGGCGGTCACGCTTGTGGATGAGCAGGACGAAGGTCGTCCCAACACCAAGCGAGCCCAACAGCAGAGCTGTGCCGAAGAACTGCACCCAGGTCGCCCAGTGGTGCCAGGCCGGGATGGTGGCCAGTGAGTAATAGATCTGCGCCTGCGCAACGACCAGCCCGACCCCCACTACTGCGGTGAGCACCGCGACAACCTGACGCAGCCGCACCGAGCCGAGCTTCAGCACCTGCATGATGCAGAACAGGAAGCCGAGGGCCGCGAAACCGATACCGAACAGGATCTCGCGCGACAACCAGCTGGAATCCCAGTGCCTGATCACGTTGAACATGTTGGTGACGTCGTGCATGTGCAGCATTGACACCAGCAGTCCCAGGATCATCGCCGGGCCGATCGCGAAGAGTGCCGGATCGGCCAGGCGGTCGATGACCTTGGCCGGGTAGCGCATCGCACCGATCGTCTGGATCGCACCGAGCACGATGAACATGCCCACGCACATCTGCGTGATGACGGTGAAGAAGATCATCGGGGCCTCGCCAATAGCCATGATCAGATCTCCTTCGGGTTCATGATGGTCCCCGTGCCAGCCTCGACGGGCTGGGCACTGCGGTGCGGATTGATCAACAGGTTCGGTTCGGTGAAGGACGCCGCCGGCAACGGCGCGACCTCGTTCGTGCCGCCCGGATACCTCTCTTGCAGCTCGGCGAGCGGCCCCCAATCCAGGGCCCGCGACGGGCACGCGGAGACGCAGGCCGGGTCCTGCCCGGTCTCGCGGTAGTCGTAGCAAAGATCGCACTTCGACATGTGCCCTGTTTCAGCATTGAACTGGGGCGCAGAGTACGGGCAGGCCCACTCGCAGTACCTGCAGCCGACACACTTGTTGTCGTCCACGAAGATGGTTCCGTCGTCACGGCGGGTCATCGCAGTGGTCGGGCAGACCTGGACGCAGACCGCGTTCTCGCAGTGGTTGCAGGCCACCGAGGTGTAGTAGCCGAACACCTGCGAAGTGTAGGTGTCGCCGTCTGCCAGCCACGAACCGCCGGAATACTCCACCACGCGGCGCCAGTTCACCCCCAGGGGTGTGTCGTGCTTGTCCTTGCAGGCGATCTGGCAGGCCTTGCAGCCCGTGCACAGTGTCTGGTCGAAATAGAACCCGAGTCGTTCAGTCATGATTCAAACCTTCCTAAACCTTCTCGATCTGAACGAGATTTGTGTATTGCGGGTTCGTCTTCGCAAGTGCGGACGGCCGGTTGCGCGTCAGTGTGTTCGGGCAACCACCTGTGTCCACCCCGTCCTTGTCGGGCAGGTACCAGGCATTTTCAGGCAGCGACACCACCCCCGGATGCATCCTCGGCGTGACGTAGGCCGGAATCCGCATCCGCCCGCGATCATTGAAGATCTCGACGGTGTCGCGATTGGTGATACCCCATTCGCGGGCGTCCACCTGGCTCATCCAGATCTGCTGCGGGTGCGCCTCGATCAGCCACTCGACATTGGCGTACGAGGTGTGGGTGCGGCCCTTGAAGTGGTGGGTGATCATCTGCAGCGGGTACTTCCGGCTCTGGCTGGCCTCTTGGGCACCCTCCCAGGTATCCACATGCGCAGCCACCGGAGCGATCACATCACCTTCGGGCAATTGCCAGGTCGCCATCTTCTTTTCAACCTCGGCCGAATACAGCTCGATCTTGCCTGAAGCCATGGGTAGCGGGTTCGCTTCCGGGTCGTCCCGGAATTCCTGCAGCGCAATCCTGGGTGGGTTGGCCTTCTTCCAGATTCCGATGTCCTTCAATTCCTCATAGGACGGCATTCCCGGATTGATCTTGCGGGAGGCCTCAACGGTTTCCTTGACCCACTCTTCATGAGTCCTGCCCTCAGTGAATTCATCCAGTTGGCCGAAGCGTTCCGCAAGACCCGAAGCGATCTCGTAAATACCACGCGATTCCTGGTAAGGCTCGATCACCTTGTTGTTCAGGATCGCGTACCCCATATTCGCTGCCAGGCCCTGGGCTGCAAGGTCTTCTTCCTCGGCATTCGATACACCCGGCAGGACGTAATCAGCCACTCGCGCCGACGAAGTCATCATCATGTCGATGACGACGATCAATTCGCACTTCGAATCGTCGCGCAGCACGTCGAGGGTATTCCTGATCTCGGAATGCTGGTTGATGATCGTGTTCTACGCGTACGCCCACATCGCCTTGATCGGGACGTCCAGCCGCGCGTCATCTATCAGATTGCCGTCGGAATCCCAGTCGCGCATGCCCTCGGAAGGCCCCATCTCGGTGCCGTGGTCGATGGCGTTGACCCATGAGAAGTGCGATATCGCCTTGGTGTTGGAGTTGGTGTACGAGTCAAACGGCTTGGCCATATCGAGTCGGCTCGCGCCGGTGTATGTTCCGGTGCCACCACCGGGCAGGCCGACCATGCCCAGCATGGCGTTCAGCGTCATGACTGCCCCGGACTGGTTCTCGCCGTTGGCGTGCCGCTGCGGGCCCAGGCCCTGCTGGATGGCGACCGGCTTGGTGGTGCCGAGCAGGCGAGCGAACCTGATGATCTGGTCGACCGGAACACCTGTCACCTGCGATGCCCATTCGGGGGTCTTCTCGACGCCATCGGCCCCCTTGCCCTCGATATATGAGCGGTAGGACGCATTCGCCGGCGCACCGTCAGGCATATGGTCTTCATCGAAACCGACGCAGTACTTGTCAAGGAACGCCTGGTCAAACAGGTTTTCGGTGATCAGTACATGGGCCAGTCCGGCAACCAGTGCGGCATCAGTGCCGGGCTTCGGTGCGATATGCATATCTGCCAGCAACTGGACGCTGTCAGTTGATCGCGGATCAACAATCACGACCGGCAGATTGGTTTCACGCTTGATCTTCTGCAGGTAGAACGCCTCCGAAGAGCCCGACATCAGCGTCTCAAGCGGATTGTGACCCCACAGCACCAGCAATCTGCTGTTCATCAGGTCGTCGGAGGAGTTGCTGTCGAAGTTCGCACCGAACATCAGCCGCATGGCCTCGGTGATGCCGCCTGTCGAGTAGTCACCGTAAACCGGCAGGTGGCCACCGTTCATGTTCACAAAGCGTGCCAGCGCCCCACCATTGAAATAGCTGTTGGTGATATTGCCGGATACCCGCCCGGTGGCGGCCACCATATGCTGATTCGGGGCCGTAGTCGGTCAGGATCTGCTTGTATTTCTCGGCGATCTCGTCGAGGGCCTGGTCCCAACTGATCTCCTCCCACTGGTCGTCGCCGCGCCTGGTGCCCTCCTTGCGCTTGAGCGGGGTGCGCAGCCGATCGGGATGGTAGATGCGGTGCCTGATCGAGCGACCACGCACGCAGGCTGGAATGCGGTGTTCGCCGATCTCATCGTCGCTGCCGGTATTGTCTGGCAGGACGCGCACGATCACGCCGTCCTTCACCTGGAACCTGAGCGGGCAGCGGCAGTGGCAGTTCACCATGCAGGCGCCCCAGACGGTCGCATCAGCGTCGGCCATCCCGTCGCCGGGTGCCTCGTTGGCGCTCGCCTGCGGCAGCACGGCTGTCAAGCCGCCAGCAGCAGCAGATCCTCCCGCAACGACGGCGGACCACTTCAAAAACGATCGCCTGTCAAGGTCAACAGAACTTGTCATACTGCATCCCGTCTCTACGCACGCTCAACTACGTCGTCGAGGACGAAGACGATCCCCCCGGTTCAATCTGCGTCACCAGCGCCTACCAGGGCCTCAATGCACCTAGTAGACGTGGCATCGCCAGAGTAAGACACTCCTCTCACAGAGGTCAACCACGACTAGCGTGAAACCCATGGAGCCGATCGCAACTGCTCAATCAATCCGTGACGCCGAGGCCGCATGGTTCGCGGCGCACCCTGGCGGCGACCTGATGGGTCTGGCCGCAGCCGCGGTGGCGCAGAGCAGCGCTGAACTGCTGGCTGGCCGCGAGCGGCTGGGTGTGCTGGTTGTTGCCGGGCCCGGCAACAACGCCGGTGATGCGCTGTTCGCTGCGGCCGGCCTGCCTGAACTGACCGGGGTCGATATGCCGATCTGGGTGTGGCCGGTGGCCGGGACGACGCACCATGATGGTTTGGCCGCAGCCCTGGCTGTCGGTGCCGTCCTGATGGATTCCGAGGATGCGCTCCAACTGTGCTCGAATGCCGGCTTACTCATCGACGGTGTCTCGGGCCTGGGTGGACGCCCCGGGCTCACCGCCGATGTAGCAGCGGTTGCCCGGGCCGCTCAGGCCACTGGCATACCCGTGCTGGCCGTCGACATCCCGTCCGGGCTAGTAGCTGATTCCGGCGAAGGCCACGAGAGTTTCGTCGCAGACCTGACGGTAACCTTCATCGCGAAAAAGCTCGCGCACGTCGCCGAGCCAGCGGCGTCCGCCTGCGGGCGGGTGGAACTGGTCGACATCGGGGTGGCTCTACCACCTGGCACTTTGACCAACTTCTTGAAATCTCGGAATTACGACGAGAAGAAGAGTTCCTCGATATAGGGCACCGACATGTCGACGTCGAACCACAGCTTCTCGGCCAGCGCGGCCTGCCACAGCAGCATCCCCAGACCACTGATCGGGGTCGCACCGGCCTGGTCGGCGAGCTTCAGCAGTTTGGTTTCGCGCGGCACATAGACGGTGTCGGCAACGGCCAGGCCCGGACGCAGCCAGGCGGCTTCGATATTGGAGTGGTCGATCAGAGGAGCCATGCCGGCCTTGGTGGCGTCCACGACCAGGCGGCTGTCGGCGATCTGGCGGGCCAGTTCATCGCTGTCGGCCAGGTCGTACAGCTTCACCCGGGCGCCGGTGCGCTCGGCCAGTTCGGCCAACCGCTGGGCGGCGGGCTCGAAGAATGCGTCAACCAGGTTGAACACCGAAAGCTCGCTGACCCCGTCAAGGGCTGCCTGGGTGGAGATGGCCGAGCCAGCACCGCCGGTGCCGATGAGGGTCATCTTCTGGCCTGCCATGTCGATGCCGGCCTCGGCGACCGCGCGCATGAACCCGGCACCATCAGTGTTGTGCCCAATGAAGCGGTCACCCTCACGGACGATGATGTTCACCGCACCCATCAGTTCGGCTGCCGGGGAGAGTCCGTCCAGGTGCTTGATCACCTCGGCCTTGTCAGGCATGGTCACGATCAATCCGGCCATGCCCATCGCCCGGGCGCCCGCGACAGCGGCCTCGACCTTGTCGGGCAGGACGTCCGCACCGATGCAGACGCAATCAATACCCAGTTGACGGAATGAGGCGTTGTGGATTGAGGGCGACATGGCCTGCTTGATGGGCGAGCCGAGGATTGCGATTACCTCGGTGGCGGCAGTCACGTCGGCTGGAGGGTTGACGGATCCGGATCTCATGGCAGTAGAGTACACACATGCGAAAGCGTTTTCCTACCGACCCTGGTGGGGACGCACCGGAACCCGAGACCACACCAGTGCAGCGTCCCCGCCGCGTCACCATCGGTGACGTTGCCAAGCGTGCCGGCGTATCGACTGCGACGGTGTCGAAGTACTTCGGCAACCGCGACTACTACGTTGCCGAGGACACCCGCAAGAAGATCAAGGCGGCAGTCAAGGAGCTTGACTACCAGCCAAATGCCGCGGCTCGGGCGCTGGCCAGGCAGCGCAGCCAGATCATCGGCGTCGTGGTGCCCAGCATCGTCAACCCGTACTACCCCGAACTCATCGCCGGCATCGAAGAAGTGACCGGCGAACGGGGCTACAGCCTGACCGTCGCCACCACCCACCACGATCCGGAGCGCGAATCCAGCGCCCTGGCCACGATGCGCCAGCAGCGGGTGGCCGGCCTGATCCTCGGGGTAGCACCGCCGAATGAGGCGGTCCGGCAGGTGATGGCGAACGGCACTGAAGTGGTGATGGTTTCGCGCGGCACCGATCTGGGCAGCATCGATGGCGTCCAGGTCGACAACACCAGGGGCGCCGCGCTGGCCACCACGCACTTGGTCGAGCACGGCCACCGCCAGATCGCGCTCATCTCGGGCCCTGGCGTGGCCACCTCGTTCTCGCAGCGCGCCGCGGGCTACCGAGAGGTCTGCCAGGCGGCCGGGGTCGACATGATCGAGTGCGAGGTCGAGGCCCGCTACCCCACGATGGCCGAGGGCTACGCTGTCGCAGAACGGTTGTTCGCCGGCCACTCCCCCTCGGCAGTATTCGTCGCCAGCGACCTGCTCGCCATGGGGGTGCTGGATTTCTGCGAACAGCGGCGCATCCGGGTGCCCCAAGACCTTGCCATCATCGGCTTCGACAACATCTGGGTCGCACGCCTGGCCCAGATCGCGTTGACCACCGTGGACGGCGCGACCGGCGAGGTGGGCAGGACCGCTGCCCAACGCCTAATCAGCCGACTACACCCCGCCACCGAGGGCGAGCCGGAGCCCCGCGAATTCTCACTACTCGAGCCGAGCCTGGTTATCCGACGCAGTTGCGGCTGCAACTGACCACCAACAGGAAGAGCGACCGCATGGACATTAATAGGAAAACGTTTTACTAAAGATTGATCAAACAAGCACGACAAGAAGAACCAACCTGTAAATACAAGGAGACAAGATATGGGTTTCAGCAAGAAACTGGTCGGCGCAGCCGTCGCGGGCCTGATGCTGTTGAGCGCCTGTGGCGGCGGCCAGGGCCAGGCGGAGAGCACTGAGGCACCCCAGGAATTGGGTCGCGAGCTCAAGCTGTCGATCAACCAGACCGAGGACCACCCGAACTACATCGCCCTGAACAACCTGGGCGAGCGGATGCGCGAGCGCACCGACGGCCGGATCAACATCGAGGTGTACGCCAACGCCGTGCTCGGCGCGCAGACCGACTCGATGGTCTCGCTCCAGGAAGGCGTCATCGACATCGCGAGCCTTTCCGCCCCGCAGTTGGTCAACCTCAACCCGGATTTCCAGGTGCTTGACCTGCCGCTGGTCTTCGACAGCGTCGATCACCAGATGGAGGCCCTCAACGATCCCGAGCTGATGGGTGAGCTGTACAACTCGCTGGCCGACAAGAACATGATCGTCACCGGTGCCTACACCCAGGGCGAGCGCAGCGTTTACAACAACAAGCGCCCGATCGTCACCCCGGACGACATGAAGGGCCTGAAGATCCGCGTTCAGGAAACTGACATGCAGGTCAAGATGATCGAGGGCATGGGTGGGGTTGCCTCACCCATGGCCTTCGGTGAGGTCTACAGCGCACTGCAGACCGGCGTCATCGACGGTGCCGAGAACAACCAGGTCTCGTACATCACGATGAAGCACAACGAGGTGGCCAAGTACTTCAGCTACACCCGCCACCTGATCGGCGCCGACCTGACCATCGTCAGCAAGAAGGTCTGGGACACCTGGTCGGATGAGGACAAGGAAATCTGGCAGGAAGAGTTCCTGGCCTCCGTCGACGAGTTCAACGAGCTGTGGCTGGCCAAGGTCGCCGACGCCGAGGAGCAGACCAAGGCGCTGGGTAGCGAATACAACGAGGTGGACGCCGAGGCCTTCCGTGAGGTCCTGGCACCTGTCACCGAGGCTGCCCTGGTGACTGACAACCAGAAGGCGCTCTACGAGGCCTTCCGCG
>JBMNPP010000001.1:0-50381 GCA_050943675.1 Brooklawnia sp. | reverse complement strand
CACAGTTGCACAACACCTTGCCCGGCCGCGCGCAGGACTATTCCGCCGCGCTGGGCGCAGTCATCTCGGCAGCGACAACGCTGGGTCAACCCACCGCGCAGGTTGCAGGTTTGGCCGCAGCCGCGGCTGCCGCGCAATCCGGGTCCGGGCGTCCGGGTGCCCAATTGCCGGTATCAACCCTGGACGATGTGCCGGGCAATGTTGGCGGGCTCAGCCCCGACCTGCTGGCCCGGCTGCAGGAATCGCAGGACCGCCTGAAGGCGATGGAAGATTTCACCAGGGTGGGCGATGCCGCCTTCTCGGCAGTGCTCGACCAGATGGCGGCCAACCAGGCCCGCATCCAGGAAATGCGCAACTCGCCGATGGTGAACCCCGGCCACGCACCGCAACCCCACGCCGGGCAACCCGGCGACCCAGGCATCCCGGGGTTGACCGGAGCCCAGCCGACCGCCGCTGCCCCCGCTGAACCGGAAACCCCGGCAACAGAACCGGTCGTCGAGGAGGACCAGCGCAGCGTTGATGAACTGCTCGCCGAACTCGACGAGCTGATCGGCCTGAAGGAAGTGAAGGCCGAGATCAAGCGGCAGGCTGCGGTGCTGGCCGTCCAGGCCAAGCGCGCCGAGGCCGGTCTGAAGGTGCCCACCATGACCCGGCACCTGGTTTTCGTCGGCAACCCGGGCACCGGCAAGACCACGGTCGCCCGCCTGGTGGCAGGCATCTACAAGGCGCTCGGGCTGCTGAGCAAGGGCCAACTGGTCGAGGTCGACCGCTCCGAACTGGTGGCCGGCTACCTGGGCCAGACAGCACTGAAGACGGCGGAGGTTTGCGAGTCGGCAATCGGTGGGGTGCTGTTCATCGACGAAGCGTATTCGCTGTCCGGTGACCAATACGGTGAAGAGGCCATCAACACCCTGGTCAAAGAGATGGAGGACAACCGCGACGACCTGGTCGTGATCGTTGCGGGTTACCCGGCACCGATGGCCACCTTCATCGCCGAGAACCCGGGCCTGACCAGCCGCTTCCGCACCACCATCGAATTCGCTGACTACACCGACGACGAACTGGTGCAGATCTTCACCCAGATGGTCGACAAGGCAGATTACGACCTGGCCGAGGGGGCCCTGGACGCCTTCAAGTTCGACCTGTCGAAACAGATCAAGGACGACACCTTCGGCAACGGACGGTACTGCCGCAACATGCTGGAGGCCGCGATCGGCCAGCAGGCCTGGCGGTTGCGCGACGAGCATTCGCCGACCATCGAGCAGTTGCGCGTCCTGCTGCCGGCGGACATCCTGGCCGGTCAGGTGATGGAGCCGGGCGACGAACTGGCACCGACAGCGCCCACCCCGGCCCAACCTGCCGATGAGGCGGTTGACGAGCCCCGGACGACGGGAAGCGAATCGTGACCCAGCAGATGCCGCAGCCCGCCCGCACCCGACCCGCGCCAACTGCCCCACCGAAGGCCAGCGGCCGGCTCGCGCCAAAGCCGGGTACGCAAACCGAGAAGCGGCCCATGACGACCTCGACCTTGCTGGGGTTGTGGCGGGTGCTGGTGGTGCTGGCCTGCCTGGCAGCCGCCGTGATCGGGCCGCTGGTGCTCAACGACAACCGTGATTCGTTGCTGCAGGTGAATAACGCCGCCCAGCAGGTGCTGCGCCTTCAGTCGGTCAAGGGTGACGTGCTGGCCGCGGAGGCGTCAGCCACCCAGGCGCTGCTGCTGGCCAGCCCCGACACCGAGGCCGATGACGCCTATGTCGGGCTGCTGGGTTCGGCCGCCAACCAGCTCACCCGCGCCGGGGCTGCCCGTCCCCAGGACGGTGACGCACTCAGCGAGATCAGCGGTGCCCTGGTCAGCTACAGCGCCGCACTGAACCGGGGCATGGTCACGGGTTCGGATGCCGCGATGGCCAGCGCCAGCGAGCAACTCCACGGCGAACTGGTGCCGATGCTCGACACCCAGATGTCGGACAACCTCAGTTGGCTGGAGGTATCGATCAGCGACCAGCGCTGGTTGAGCGTGCTGCTGGCAATACCCATCGTGCTGACCGTCGCCGCGATGGTCGTGGTGGCCCGCCGCACCCGCCGGGTGCTGAACCTGGGCCTGCTCATCTCGCTGGCGATCAACGTCACCTTGTGGGTGATCATCACCCAGATGGTCACCACGAGCACCGCCAGCATCAGCGACGTCCGCACCAACCAGGTGTCCCAGGCCACCGCAGTGGGGCAGGCCTATGCCTCGGTCGCGCAGGCGAAGGCCACCGAGGGCCGCATGCTGTTGGGCATCACCGAGACCTCTGCAGGGGCGGCCGACTACCAGGCCGCGACCAGCCTGGCTGGCGAGATGCTCAGCCAATTGCCGCAGGCATCGGCTGACGGCATGGATGCCCAACTGGCCGCGATGGTCGAGGCACATGACCAGCTGGTGGCTGCCGGGCCCGAGGCCGAGAACCACGCCGCACTGGTGCAGGCCGCCCAGCAGCCCTATGACGAGCTGGTGAACTGGCTGGCCACCCAGTCGACCCAGATCGGTGCCGGGCTGGACGCCCAGTTGACCGAGCACGCCAGCACCGTCCAGGGTGCGCTGGTGTGGATCGCTATCGGCATGGTGGCGGCCGCGCTGGCTGCCGGTGCGGGTCTGAGCCAACCGCTGCGGAGGTACCGATGAGCGCGCAGGCACCGGCGGCACCCGGACGCCTGGGTGAGCCCATCGATGTGCTGCAACTGCGCAGCTACCTGATCGCCCTTGATGCCTGGCTGGACGCCCGGCGCGCTGAGCTGGAATCCCTGGACGAGGTGGTGCGCACCAACCCCAACGCTGATGCGCTCACCCCGGATGTAGCGCTGGGCCTGCAGTTGTGGCAGGCGATCCAGAGCCGTTACCGCAGGCTGCTGCAGGTTTGGGACCGCGGCCGGGTCGGCACCAGGGAACGCGAGCAACTTGCCTCGCTGGTCTGGGGACGGCTGGACGATGAGGCCTGGGGTGGGCATGCCGCGTCCGGGCTGTCGCTGCCCGAGGCCTGCCGGATGTCGGACGCACTGACTGGCCAGTTGCGCAGCCGGTTGCAGCTCGACCCGGCCGGCACCCAGGCCGTCGGTCGGCTACGTGATCTGCGGGCCAGCATGGAACGGGTCCGCGATCAGGTCGGCCTCGAACCACCGGATGAGGCGGGCGCTGCCAGGGCACAACTGGCCGAAATGGAAGACAGGCTCTCCGACATCTCGGAGAAGGCCGGCCGCGGTGGTGACATCGGTGGCCTGCTCGGCCCCCTCGAGGCTGACGTGGCCACCTTTGAACGCGACCTGATCGTCGGCGGTGTGCTGCGTCGCCAGCAGGTGGCCCAGGCCCCCGCGGGCCAACCCGGCCCCGGCAGTGGTGCCGCCCGGGCCGAACTGGCCGGCAGACTGCGGGCCGACCTGATCGTCCGGGGTCAGCAACTGGACGAGCTGGTCACCCGGGTGGCCGCGAAGCTGCCCAACCCACCGAAGTACGCGGTGCCCGATGTCACCGCGCTGGGCCCGGTCCCCACCGACGCAGCCCAACTGGAGGCCTACATCAACCGGTTGAAGCAGGTGGCCAAAGCGATGGATGTCATCGACCAGGCCTATGCCGAAGCGGTTCGCGACAGTCAGGTGCAGGCCAACGAACTGATCATGGTGCGAGCCGAGACCGAACAGACTGGCGTCAGCGATGAACTTCTCAGCGGGCTGCTGCAGGCGGCCGAAGAGATGCTCGCCCTGCGGCCGCAACCGACCCGGGCCAGCAGCGCCCTGATCGAGGCCTGCCGCCACTACGCCAACTGGCTCGCCGAGCAACCGCAGGAGAACCGATGAAGTGCAACCAGCCCGGTTGCCAGGGCACGATCGTCGACGGCTATTGCGACTATTGCGGCATGCCGCCCGCACCCGGTGCCACCGCGCCAGCCGCCGCCAGCCCGCGATCACCGGCCAGCCCGGCCGCGCCGCGTCCCGGGCCGGGTGTGGTGCGTGGGGTCCGCGAACCCGACCAGGTGGTCACCACCCCGCCACCCGCACCCGCTACACCCCGGCAGGCGGCCACCCCACAGCCCACACTCGGCAAGCGGGGCGGACCCTGCCCGCAGCCGGGCTGCCAGGGCACGATCATCGACGGCTACTGCAATTACTGCGGCAACCCCCCCGACGCAAAGCCACCCGCAGCCGCCCCCGAACTGCTGGGCACCCCGCTGTCCACGACAGCGACCGCCGCCGAATTGGGCACTGTACTGATGGGCAGCGCGCTGGTCGGGCCCAACTCCGGGCAGACCCCGGTGCGTTCGGACGCCCACCGACCACGCACCCGGATCGGTGCCGGGGTCACCACGGTGCCGCCCGCGCCCGCAGTCGACCCGGTACGGGCGGTCATGACCGACCCGATCGTCCCGGAGGACCGCCGCCACTGCCCGAATTGTGGTGAGGCGATCGGCCGGGGCAGCGATGGCCAGCCAGGCGCCGTCGAGGGCAAGTGCGACAAGTGCGGCACCGCATTCAACTTCCATCCCGCGATCACGCCAGGCGAACTCATTTCACGCCAGTACGAGGTGATCGGCGCGCTGGCCTATGGCGGAATGGGCTGGATCTACCTGGCCCGCGACCGCAACGTCTCGGACCGCTGGGTGGTGCTCAAGGGACTGCTGAACAAGGGGGACGCCGACGCTTCCGCAGCGGCAAAGTCCGAGAAGGAATTCCTGGCAGCGGTCGAGCACCCGCTGATCGTCGAGATCTACAACTTCGTGGAGCACGACGATGCCCGCTACATCGTGATGGAGTACGTGCCGGGCCGTTCGCTGACCCAACTGCTGAAGCAACGCAAGCAGGCCAACAACGGCAACCATGATCCGTTGCCGGTGGACTGGACGCTGGCCTATGTGATCGAGATCCTGCCCGCGTTCACCTACCTGCACGACAGCGGCCTGCTGTACTGCGATTTCAAGCCGGACAACCTGATGCAGGTCGGTGACTCGGTGAAGCTCATCGACCTGGGGGCGGTGCGTCGCCTCACGGATGAAACCTCACCGATCTTCGGCACCATCGGCTACCAGGCACCCGAGGTAGCCGAGGCCGGGCCGTCGATAGCCAGTGACATCTACACGGTGGGCCGCTCGCTGCTGGTGTTGTCGGCCGAGTTCCGTGGCTACCAGACCGAATATGTTGATTCGCTGCCACCGTTGAGCAAGATGCCGATCTTCGCCGAGCACGATTCCTTCTACCGGCTGGTCCAGCGTGCCTGCGCCCCGGTGCGGGAGGACCGCTTCCAGTCGGCAGAAGATCTGCGCGCCCAGGCGATGGGTGTGCTTCGTGAGGTAGTGGGCCGCAGCAGGCCCGGCGCCGCCACTGCATCGAACCTGTCGACCCTGTTCAGCTCGCCGCAAACTGCTGGCGAGGGCTTCGATTGGCGGCAGTTGCCGCACCTGCTGCCCGACCCGTCCGACCCGATGACCAACTGGCTGGCCTCGATCACGCTGGACGAGCCGCACCAGCGGGCTGCCGCACTCGACCGGGCCCCCCAGCGCACTGCCGCAGTGATGCTGGCCCGGATCGAGTTGGCGTTGACGATGGGTGACCGGGCGACTGCGGCAGCTGTCATCAGGGAATTGCTGCGGGCCGATCCGTGGGATTGGCGGGCGATCTGGATGCAGGGCCTGGCCGCAGTGCAGGCGAGGGCCTGGCATGAGGCGCAGGCGCCGTTCAACACGGTTTACGCCCAGGTGCCCGGTGAACTCGCGCCGAAGTTCGCATTGGCTGTGGCCTGCGAGAACGGTGAGAAACCAGCCCTCGCCGAAGAATTGTATGCGATTTGTGCCAGTACTGATGCCGCTTACGTCACCCCGTCGGCCTTCGCGATGGCCCGGCTGCGGATGGCCCGCGGCGACGAGGACGGCACCCTGGCCGCGCTCAACCTCGTCCCGCCGACCAGCCGTGGCTTCTCTGATGCCCGCACTGCGCACGCCAAGCTGATGTTGAAGCGGGACGGCAGCCTGGCCGACCTGGCCTCGGCGTGGGATTCGGTGCGTGCTGCTGCGCTCGACCCGATCACCACGGCCACCCTGGAGGTCGAGATCCTGGAGAATGCGCTGCGCAAGGTGCGGCAGAGCAAGTCGGTTGGCCGGGTGAAGTTTGCCGGTGAGCCGGCCACCGAGAAGAACCTGCGGCCACGGCTCGAAAAGGTCTACCGTGACCTGGCAATGTGGTCGCGCGACGATGATGAACGCAGACGGCTGATCAGCCAAGCCGACCAGACTCGCAGATGGAGCCTGTTGTGACCGACCAGTCCCCACCCGATGCACCCCGGGCCCGCGCGCCCGAACCAGGGCAGGCGAGCTGGGCGCAGCCGCCCGCCGCTGCCGAATCCAGTGCCGGCTGGGCCCAGCCGCCGAGCAGCCGGCCACGGCGGCTCCATGGCTCGACTGAGGCGCGTATCTGGACGGCAAACCCCGAGTTGGCGGCCCAGGCCGAAGCCGATGCGGCCGCTGACCACGCGGCTTGGGCGCCGGCGCCAACCCTGCAGAGCCATGCACCGGTGCGCACCTTCACTCCCACCGTGCAGTCGTGCCCGCGCTGCGGTGGCGAGATCGATTTCGACGGCTACTGCCAGCAGTGCGGCGCGAAGGCCCCCACCGTGCGTGAACATTTCGAGGAAAGCCCTTCCGACTGGGTGGCCGGTATCTGCGACAGGGGCATCCGGCATTCCCGCAACGAGGACGCCATGGCGCTCCAGGCGACCCCCCACGTTGGTGGTCGGGCGGTGCTCGCGGTCTGCGACGGAGTGTCGATGTCGGCCGCCTCTGACCAGGCCTCGCTGGCTGCAGCCCGGGCCGCAGTGGATCACGTAACCGAGCAGGCGGGTTGGGAGTGGGATCTGGGCGATCTGGCACCGGGGTCACCGACACGCGCACTGCTGGAGGGCCTGGTGCTGTCGGCCAACCAGGCGGTGCTCGAGAACTCTGATCTGTCCGAGTCCAGCCCGGCCTCCTGCACACTGGCTGTTGGCCTGGTGGCCGGGCGGCGGCTGGTGGCAGTCACTCTGGGTGATTCGCGGGTCTACTGGCTACCGGACGCGGGTTCAGCCACCCTGCTCAGTACGGATGATTCGATGGCCCAGGAGCAGATCGAGGCCGGAATCGACCGCGAACTTGCCGAGACCGGTGTGCATGGGCACGTGATCACCAAGTGGCTGGGCCGGGACGCGCCCGACCTGACCCCCAACGTCTCGGGCACCCTGGCCGAGGGACCGGGTTGGCTGATGGTGTGCACCGATGGGCTGTGGAATTATGCCTCCGGTCCCGACCAGATGGCAGCTCTGGTGGGCCACTACAGCAACGCCGGCCTCAGCCAGCCGTTGGCGCTGGCCCACGAACTGGTGACCTGGGCCAACGAGCAGGGCGGCCACGACAACATCACGGTCGCCCTGGCCCGTGTCGACCGTCCACCGGCCGCCGAGGCACCGCCTGCGGCCGGGCAGGCAACCGAGCCCGACCCTGCCGACACCCCGACCACGCGCACCCGTCCAGTCGGGGCCGACCGGGACCGCTGAGGCCTGGCGACCCGCACCGAGCTAGTGTGGCAGGGGCGCTGCCCAAACCGGACGAAAGGAATCTCCGTGGCCCTGTTCTCTTCCACGGTTTACCAGAACGAATTCCTGCCCGATGGTGGCACCGATGTCAACGCGATCGTCCGTGTTGGTGTCACTGAGGCAGGTTCGGCCGGGTCGGACGGGGCAGCCGGTGAGATCATCATCATCGACTGCTCGGGCTCGATGGGCCAGCGTTCAATGATGGCCGCCCGGCAGGCCGCCATGGTGGCCCTCGACCACATTCTCGACGGCACCTACTTCGCGGTCGTTTCGGGGACGCACGAGGCATACCTGGCCTACCCACTGGTGCAGTCGGGGCCCGGCATGGTCCAGATGAATCCCCGCACCCGGCGGCAGGCCAAGGACGCCATCAGCCGGCTGGTGGCTGATGGTGGCACCGCGATCGGGCGCTGGTTGACCCTGGCGCTGGCACTGTTCCGTTCGATGGGGTCGACCCTGACCCAGAAGCACGCCCTGTTGTTGACCGATGGTGCTGATGAGCACGAGACCCCGGAGCAGCTCGATGCCGCGATCCGCGCTTGTGTCGGGCAGTTCCAGTGCGATTGCCGAGGTGTGGGCACCTACTGGGTGGTCAGCGAGGTACGCAAGATCGCCCGCGCGCTGATGGGCACCCTCGACATCATCCCGGACCCGTCGATGATGTCGGCGGAGTTCGCCAGGATCATGCAGACCTCGATGAGCCGGGGTGTCTCCTCGGCCAACCTTCGGGTCTGGACGCCACAGGGCGCACAACTCATGTTCGTCCGGCAGGTCTCCCCAACTGTGGAGGACCTGACCCACAAGGGTGAACCGGTCAACCCCCTGACCGTCGATTTCCCGACCGGCGCGTGGGGTGACGAAGAGCGCGACTACCACGTCTCGGTGCGGTTGCCGGCAAAGGCGACCGGCCAGGAACAGTTGGCGGCCCGAGTCCAGCTGGTGGTGGGCGAACAGCCGCGCACCCAGGGCATGGTCAAGGCGGTCTGGTCGAATGATGACCACTTGACTGCCCAGATCAACGACGAGGTTGCCCACTACACCGGGCAGACCGAGCTGGCCAACGCCATCCAGGAGGGGCTGGCCGCCAAGCAGTCCGGCGACCTGTCGACCGCCACCACCAAGCTCGGCCGAGCGGTTCAACTGGCTGCACAGACCGGCAACCACGAGGCCACCACGAAGCTGCGCAAGGTCGTGGACGTCCAGGACCCTGCCACTGGCACTGTGCGGTTGAGGCGCAATGTCGACCGGGCCGACGAGATGGCTCTGGACACCGCCTCGACCAAGACCACCCGCACCCGGCAGACCAACGGTGCGGCACCGGCTGAGGTAGACCAGCACTAGCCCGGGCCGGTGACCCGGTCTGATGGTGCCCGGGCCGGTGAATTGCGGCGTTGCCTGTTTTGTCGCTCCTGATCCAGGTGTTTAACCTAGTCAATTCGACAAACCGGGGTAGGTCATTGCACGGCATTCCATGAATCTTTGAGAAATGCGTCGCAGAGTGCTCGGTGCCGTGAAAGGATACAACGGATTCACGGGCCAGCGCTGATCCGACAAATCAACACATCCTCACGGGTTGGGCTGCCCCAGCTAGGAGGGATGGAGTATGACAACCACCACCCGATCTTCCACTTCGTCCAGGACTGCCAGCACACTTGGCGAGACCTGGATTCCGTCGACCTGCAATATGTGCTTCAACTCGTGCAGCATCCTGGTCAAGAAGGTCGACGGAGTCGTGACCAAGATCGAGGGCGATCCACGCAGTCCGGTGGGTGAGGGCCGTGTGTGTGGCAAGGGCGCCACCGCGATGATGCAGCTCTACGACCCGCACCGCATCACCAAACCGATGAAGCGGACCAACCCGATCAAGGCCGCCGACCAGGATCCGGGCTGGGTCGAGATCAGTTGGGACGAGGCCTACGACATCATGGTCCGCGAGATCCGCAAGGCCATCGATGCCAAGGGCTACGGCAATATCTGCAACCACAGTTTCATCACCAATTTCGCGGGAACCTTCTCGTCCATCGGTTTTTGGAATATGGCGCTGAAGAGTCCCAACTTCCTGATCCCTGATATCTGTGGTGCGGCAATTCACGGCATCGAGCAATTGCTCACCACTGCCTGCAATGCCGCGCCCGACTACGATCTATGCCGCTATGTGCTGCAATTCGGTTCGCAGGCCGGCACCGCCACCCGCCACGGTTTCAACATGACGGTGCGCCGTTTCGCCGACGCCCGCCGCAAGGGCTGCAAGCTGGTCAACGTCGACCCGCGGATGAGCGCGGGCGCGCAGCGTGCCGACAGGTGGGTGCCGATCAGGCCCGGAACCGACACCGCCATGGCGTTGTCGATCGCCTACACCCTGGTGCACGAACTCGGCATCTACGACCGCGAGTACCTTCAGCGCTACACCAACGCAGCCGCCCTCGTGGACGACCGTACCCAGCGGATCATCCGCGATCCCGAGTCGAACAAGCCGCTGGTGTGGAGCCTCTCGCAGGGCGCAGCAGCCCCGTTCGACCAGGTCGAGCCGACCGATATGGCCCTGGAGGGTCAGTTCGAGGTTGACGCCAAGCCCTGCCGCACCGGCTTCCAGTGCTATGCCGACCTGCTGCAGGACTACCGTCCCGAGGACACCGAGCCGATCACGACGGTGCCCGCCGAGACCGTCCGCCAGGTCGCTGCGGAACTGGGTGAGGCCGCCGGTATCGGGCAGACCATCACCATCGACGGGGTGGAGTACCCATACCGTCCGGTGTGTGTCGATTCGTTCTCGGGTATCTCGCGGCACAAGCACGCATTCCTGGGGCACTGGTCGATCCTGTCGCTCAACACGCTGCTGGGTTCGCTGAATGTGCCGGGTGGCTTCATCGCGTATGCGGCCCGCTCGCACGGTTCACCGCAGACCGGTCTGCCGAATTGGGAACCCACCATCTGGGAAGAGGATGGGTTGTTCAACGGTGTCGGGCTCAACTTCGGTGAGCACGTTTCGACCTACGAATCGGTGCGTGAAGGTGCCCACAACGACGAGACGATGGCCATGTTCGGGCTGATGCCCATGAACGACCTCGACCCCCACTTCCTGTACCTGACTCAGATGGATCCGGAGAAGTACGGCCGCCAGAAGATGGACATGTTGTTTGTCTATGCCGGCAACCCGGTGAAGAACTGGGGCAACCACGACGAGATGGGTGAGTTCCTCAAGACCTTCGAGTTCGTTGCCGGGATGGACCTGTACCTGAATGATTCGTCCTACTTCTTCGACCTGATCATTCCCGAGGCGACCTTCCTGGAACGCTACGACTACCCGCCGACCCTCTACAACAACCACCGCGTCAACGGCAGCCTCACCACCCCGTGGGCGTGGGGGATCCGTCAACCGGTTGTGGAGTCTCGTGACGGCGCCCCAAGTGTGGGGGAGTTCTACACCGAACTGGCTGACCGGCTCGGCATCACCGCTGAGTGGAATGAGGCCCGCAACTTCATCTGGAACCTGCAGGGTGAGAACCGGCTCGATCCGCAACGCCGGTACCCCTTCGAAGAAGTGCTCGACGCCATCTACAAGAACTGGTTCGGCCCCGAGCACGACCTGGAATGGTTCAAGCGCAACGGGGTGATCAAGTGGGATCGCAAACCCGAAGAGGTCTACCTGCTGCCGCACCAGGAGGGTCGGGTGCCGTTCTACTTCGACTTCATGCTGGAAGCGAAGGAATCGGTCGCCCAGACGGTGGCCGAGATGGGTCTGGACGATTGGGAACTGGATGATTACATCCCGTTGCCCGAATACAAGCCGTGCCCACCGCTGGCCAACCGGCACGGCGAGTACGACCTGTTCCCGATCTACTACACCAACGCGATGAACGTCGATACCTGGGGCCTGCTGAACCCGTGGATCAACGAGATCAACGAGAGCGAGCCCTACGGCTACAACATCGAGATCAACGCGCAGACGGCTGCGAGCAAGGGTCTGCGTTCGGGTGACCACGTCAGGCTGGTGGCTGAGAACGGATTCGAGGTGAACGGCCGGATCATCCTGGTGCAGGGGCTGCACCCCGAGGCGGTTGCGGTCGGTGGCGGCTGCTGGGGCATTGCGTCGGAATACCAGCCGGTCGCCCAGGGACGTGGGGTTTCTGTGAACAACCTGCTCGAGGCGTTCTCGTCAGAGCGGCTCGACCACGTCAGCGCGGCCTATGACCAGTGCGTCTGCATCAAGATCGAGAAACTGTGAGGGGGTTGACATGGGCAAATACATGATGGTCATTGATCTGAAGCGTTGTGTTGGCTGCGATGCCTGCATGACCAGTTGCAAGGCCGAGAACGGGACCCCACCGGGCGTCTTCCGTTCGAAGGTCGTCACCAAGGAAGAAGGCATCTTCCCCAACGTGACCCGCACCGCGCTGCCGCTGCTGTGCATGCAGTGCGCGAACCCGCCGTGCGTGCCGGTGTGCCCCACTGGGGCCACCTACGTCGACGAGGACGGCATCGTGGTGGTCAACAAGGATGCCTGCATCGGCTGCCGGGCCTGCGTCACCGCTTGCCCCTATGGCGCGCGCTACACCCGCACCAGCAGCGAAGGCTATTTCGGTGAAGTGCTGACGCCATATGAGCAGGTGATGGAGGACAAGTACCCGGTGGGCGTGGTCGACAAGTGTGATTTCTGCAAGTCGACCGGACGACTCGACCGTGGTGAGCCACCGGCCTGCGTCCAGGAGTGCATCACCGAGTGCCGGTTCTTCGGGCCGCGCGAAGAAATGATGGAGCTGGTCGCCCAGCACAACGGTTTCCAGTTGCGTGAAGAGCTGGGCACCGATCCACAGGTCTACTACATCCGGTGAGGAGTGAGGGTTATGAGACAAGTCGATGAGGCCAGTTATCAACAGGTGAAGTCGGCGGTGAAGGTGGGCCTGGTGGCATCGATCGCGCTCATCATCACCACAGTGGTCGTGGCTGTGTGCCGCGGCCGGGCACCGAAGGGAGGCAGGGCATGACTTTGATCGAGGTTGCCCTGCCGATCCGGCGGGCCCAGGAATTGCTGGCAGCCGCGGTGCAGCGCGTCGACGATGCACTCGACCAGGTTGCCGAGCGGATCGTCCGCGATGTGATTGGTCTGAGTGTGCGGGACGATGCCGGCGTGCCGGCCAGCCCGCCGACTCGGGCAGAGCCGGTCGCCACTGCCGGACGCAGCGAGTACGACGACATGATCACCGAGTTCCCGCTCGCGCTGGGCTACCATCGCGACACCAACTGGGCGGTGCCCGAGATGTGGCTCGAGATGACTGCGGGCGGCATCGGTGCCGGGACGTTCGTCGCCTCGGCGCTGACCGGCAGTGTGCCGGGGATGCTGATCGGGTATGGGCTGACTGTGGGCGTCAAGGGTGCGCTGCTGTTGCTCGACCTGGGGCGTCCCGAACGGGTCTGGCGGGTTTTCGCCAAACCGCGCACCTCGTGGATCGCGCGTGGCTCGTGGGCGTTCGCGGCGTTCATGCTGGCTGGTGCCGTGCCGGTCGTGGCGGGCCTGGGCGGGATGAGCCTGGCGGCTTCTGCTCCGTTGACGGCACTGGCGCTGGTGGCCAGCCTGGTGCTACTGGTCTATGACGGGTTCTTCCTCAACGCCTCGGCCGGGGTAGAGGGCTGGCGGTCCAGTGTGCTGCCGTTCTTCTTCGGCGCCAACGCGCTGGCCACCGGCGCGGCCCTGACCAGTGCACTGCTGGTGAACCCGCCGGCTGCACTGTTGCAGGCGACGGCTGCGGCCTTCCTGCTTGCCGGGGCACTGGGCTACGCCTACCTGGCAGGTGTGCGGGGTGGGCCGAAGTCGGCCCGGGTCAGTGAGTACGAGCTGACCCAGGGTGGGCAGTCGGTCGACTTCAAGGTCGGGGCCGGTGTGGTCGGTCTCGCGATCCCTGGCGCGATCGCGGGCCTGGTTGCTGCGGGCGTCCTGCCGGCAGCTCTGGGCGCGCTCGCTGCAGCCCTGGGCGGGGTCGGAGTGCTCTATTCGCGCAAGGCGATCCTGCAGGCAGGGGTGCACGCCCCCACCATGTGATGGGGCAGTGGGGCGTTCATCATCAGTAGAACGGGATTTGCGCACCCCAGACGAGGGTTTTCGACCCTTTTCCCTGCCTGTCAGCTTTCTGGGGTGCGCGAATCCCGTTTTGGTTGGCTCAACCGCTGTCCGTTGAGCCAACCGGGCACGCGCCAGCCGCGATCTGCCCGCCTCTGCCTACCGTGGCCGGCGGACTAGTACAGTCGAGGCAGCCCAGACGGGTGCCTCGACGCGACGGCACAGGGCGAAGGAGTGGACCATGATGCTGTGTCCAGCCGGGCACGAAAGCTCGACCAGCGATTACTGCTCTACCTGCTGGACGCCGATGGGTGCGGCAAGCCCGCCCGGTCCAGCCCAGAAGGGTGCATCGGTCGGGCCTGCCCCCACCAGCACCCCGGCGCCACGTACCCAGACCTGCCCGGTCTGTTCGTCGGTGGCTGGGCCGGACGCCTTCTTCTGCGAGACCTGCGGTTACGACTTCCTCACCGGGTCGATGCCTCGCAGCGCAGCCCCGGCTGCGCCGTCACCGGCCAGCCCAGACGCACCAGAATCACCCGCGCCGGTCCCGATCGGGTCGGCCCGCCCGGTCCCAGCGGAGGCCGGGCCAGGCGCAGTCGGTGACCAGGGTGATCAGCCCAGGCAGGATTACTATGCGGCCAGCCCGGATACTTCGGAGGCTACGGAGCCAGGGCCCGAGCCTGCGGCGCCACCGGTCACAACGTTCAGCCTGGATGACGTGCCCGGCCATGGGCCGCTGGGGGAGAACCCCCTGGTGGTTGAATCGCGACCCGGCCGGGAGCCGGCCGCCCCGGCGCCCAACCCGGTATTGGCCGATGCGCTCAGCCTTGGTGCGCCCGAGGGTGACGTGCCGAGTCCCGATGACCTGGAACCACTGAATCTTCCGCCACATCAACCTCCCCCGCCGACCGTCCAGCCGCAGCAACCGGGTCGGCCCGGTGGTGGTTACCCGCCGACCCTACCGACCCGTCAGGGCCCACCGGCCAGGGTGCCGTCGCAGGCGCCGCGGCCGCGAGCGACCGGGCCGACTGCACCTGCGGGCCCTCCGGCCAGCCCTGTCCGGCGGCCGCCGCAGCCAACCGCGGCTCCGCAACCCAGCCCCCAGCATGCGGCGCCGCCCTCGCCGAGTCCGCAGCAGCCGACAGCCCGGCCACGTCCGGCCTCGCAGATGCCGAGCGAAACCGGCCCGGCCCGCTGGGTTGCCGAGATCTGGATCGACCCCGAGTGGTACCGGGTTCAGCAGGCCCCCGAGCAACTGCCGTCTCCAGGGCAGCCGATCATCCGCGCTCTGCGCAAGCAGGCGATTGTGATTGGGCGTGCCACCTCCAGCGGACGACCTGACCTGGATTCGGTCACCGACACCGGCGTCTCGCGTCGCCAGGCCGCGCTGACCACTGACGGCAGCCGCTGGTTCATTGAAGATCTCGGTTCGTCGAACGGCACGTACATCGGCCAGGTCGACCAACCGATGCCCACCACCCCGATCAGCGGCCGAGTCGAACTGAGCCCCCAGGACCGCATCTACATCGGTTCGTGGACGCGCATCGTGGTGCGTCCCGCACTGGTGCAAGAGGCAGACCTGTAGCAACCCAGTGGGGCAGGAGTTTTGTCAATGATGGCTTCCGAGCCCGACCCGTCGGTTGTTCCGGCCAGTGCGGAAACAGCGCCGAGCAGTTCCGAATTCGTAGCGGGCCTCGTGAGCATCGTCACTCCGGTTTACAAGGTGGAGGAACTGCTGCCGCGGTGTGTTGAATCGGTACTGGCGCAGACGTACAAAGAGTTTGAGCTCATACTGGTTGACGATGGATCACCTGATCGCAGCGGCGCGATTTGCGACCAGTACGCGGCAGTGGACCCACGAATCCAGGTGATTCACCAGGCCAACGCCGGTGCCTCTGCCGCGCGCAATGCGGGAGTCAGGGCGGCCAAGGGCGAGTTCATCGCCTTTATCGACAGCGACGATTGGATTGCGCAGGATTACCTTCAGGGGCTGCTCCAGTTGATCGGGGAGACTGGCTCGGACATAGCTGTCGGTTCATTCACCAGGGTTGGCCAGGGGCGCCCAAGTCTGCCCGTTGCTGCTGAGGTGAGGACCGACCGCCTCACGCCGGCTGCGGCGCTTGACCTGGTGTATGGCAGTGACCCGACCGAGACGATGGTTGTTTGGGGCAAGATCTTCCGCCAGCACCTTGTCAAGGCGGTGGAGTTCCCTGTTGGGCGACTGCACGAGGACATCTTTGTGTCCGCTCGCCTGATCTGTGCCGCGACGAGTCTGGCCGCGACCACCCGAGCCGGGTACTTCTATTGGCAGCGTCCCGGCAGCCTCATGGCCACAGTGACCGCGACCGAGAAATCCCTGATGGACATGCTGGACGCCTTCATCGACAACGTGGCAGCCCTCGATACAGCCGGCTTCCATGACCATGCGGGATTGCCGCTCAAGCGCGCGGTCGCTACCTTCTCGCAGTTGTGCGTGGGTTTTCCACCTCGACGGAATCAGGACCAGCCCGGTCGCTGGACGCAAGCCCTGGCCAGGCAGAAGCGCGGGCAGCTCTTGCGTCTTGTTGAGCATGCTGGCATGACGCGAAGAACGCGTCTTGGTCTGCGGCTTCATGTCTACGCACCGGGATTGGGAACGGCTCTGGCGCGGCTATTGCCCTGATTCACGTCGACCGGGGTCAGCCGACCACTACGGCCACGAACTCGCTGACTGGTGCGTCCAGGGTTGCGGTGGAGGTGAGTGGGATTGTTCCGCTGTGGCCCAGGGCGTTCCAGGTGACTGCCCAGTTGCCGGTTGCGGTGATCGTGTATTGGCCCTTCTTCAGGTATTTGTGGCCGCAGGTGCTGGATTCGACGAGTGGGTGGTATCCGGCTGGGCGGGAGGATCCGGTTCGGCAGTTTCTGGTTTGGTCGTCTCCGAAGTCGAAGTCGACGCTGGTCAATTCGGCTGTCATGGTGATCTGGATGTCATCCTGGTTGACGCTGGTCCCGACTTGGTCGGGGTGGTCCCACCAGAACCACAGGGGCAGTCCGACTGCCAGTGCGTTCCATTTGTTGTCGGAGGGCATTGGGCTCATCCGGATTGCTGGGGTAGGACGGTCAGTTCTGCTACTGCGTGGGCGGCGGCCTGGGTGGCGAGTTGTTCTTCTTCGGTGGGTGCCTCGTCGCGGACTCTCTCGCAGTAGTAGTCCTCATCGGGTTGCCCCGGGTTGATGGTTCGGCAGCGCATCGGTATCGGGCCTCCTCTTAGGCCCTGATAGTCGAAGTATTCCCACGGGCCGAAGGTCTGATCGGCTTGTGTCCCGCCGACCGAGTCTTGAATCGGCGCCTGGTCGCTCCCGGTAGGTGCAGGGATCCTTGCCTCGGCCCACGCCGTAGAACCAAATCCACCCCCGACGGCCGTAATCTGGGATTTGCCATCGGGCTCTATGGGAGGGGTCGTGTCCGCATGAATCTGCGGCGCGAACATGATGGCAATAATCAGTGGCAAAACGGCTTGAATTATTCGAAAGGACACTGTTCCACCTCACCGTAGGCTGTGGCTCCGAAGAGCTTCAGTTGACCGTCAAAGTCCTTGAGTAGGAACACCCATAGCGAGAGGTTTCCCGGGGAGGTGACTGTCCCGTGTTCATCAATGAAGGGGGCGTCTGTGGTGTCCCGGCAAGCTCGAATGGCAACGTCAGCGTCATGGTCGAGTTCCTCCGGCGCCTGCTGGAATCTGCTGCGCACCTCCGCCCCGGGTGGGGTTCTGTATCCCAACCCTTTTATTGTCGCGTAGTCTCGTTTGCTCGCCTCCAGGTAGGGGTCTGCGAAGAACTCCGTCAGGCCTGGCGGGTATTGCTTGTTGTCGGCGTCCAGCAAGTACGCCTCTTCCAGCTTGTTGGCTGCCAGGATTACCCGTTCTGCTTCGGCGTAGAGGGCGTCCGTGTCCGGGGTGGGGCTCGGTGTCACCACGGGGCCTGGTTCGAGCGGGGTGGGTGTTTGAGAGTGCGTGGGGGTTCCGCATCCGGCCAGGGCGAGTGCCAGGGTGAGTGCGATTGTTGTGCGCAGGGTTCGACGTGAAACCATGTCGACCTCCAATGGGGGTGAGATTTGACCGACCCCCACATGATGCCTCTGACAAGCAGGAATGAGCAACTCGGCCACCGGGTCCGTGGATAACTGCGCAGCAAGCGGGGCCCAACCCACCAGAACAGGGGTTGCGCACCACCGTGGCGTACATGGTTGGCCGGACGCCCGGTGATCCAACTGGAACTGGTTGAAGCAGGCATGAAACAGGTCCGGGTTCGCGGGAGGAACGCCACGCAGGCGTGGTGCCCCCGGGGAAGCGCAAGGACCCCCTGGTCGGTCAGCGGCTGATCAGGGCCCGGGCGATTCGGGTGCGGGTGCCGGGGTTCGCAGGACGCCCAATCAGGTGGTCGAGTACGTCGCGGGTTGGTGCCGCTGAGTACCACAAAGCCTGTTGGAGCGACACCGAGGACTGCCAACCCAGGCTGCCGAATGCTTCGGCGGCGGACTCGAGTTGATCGTAGAGGTCATGCCCGCCGGCGGCGTACAGCAGTGCGAGCAGGCCGGCGTCCTGGTCGGAATCCCGGCGGCCGAGCGGCAGGCGGCTGCGGATGTGCTCGAATAGGCGACCAGCGTCGTCGGCCAGGCGGCGTCCGGCCGCCGTTGGCAGCAGTTTGCCGTGCTGCTTGCGCAGTAATCCGAGGTCGGTGGCTGATTGGCGCAGCGTCAGCACTGGCAGTGTCTGCACTTCCCGGTTGCCGGCCGAGCGCCAGAACTTCTCCAGGCCGAGGTCGTCGAACAATTGGCTGACCACGGCCGGCGGCAGGTATCCGGCCTGGGTGAGTTTCACTCCCTCACCAACGGCGGCGACCAGGTGTCGATAGCGATGAGTTGCGACCAACAGCTCTTCTTCGGTGAGTTCGACCGCCTCGGCAGTGGCATCGAAGATCAATCGTGCCAGCGGCGACAACGTCAGGTTGGGCTGCCTGAGCAGTCGCGTGAGCCCGGGGTGCCAGGCGTCGAGGTCGAGCGGCGGGCGCGCCAACACCTTGTTCACCTCGTCGACGTCGAAGTGCTCTGGGTCGTAGCCGGGCGGCAGCCAGTCGAGCAACTGTTTCGTCCATTCGGGATCGGGGCCAGGCTCACCCCTGAGCGCAGCAAGGGTTTCTTCATACCCGCCGATGCCACCGACGTCCTCGGGAGGACAGGCTCTGCGCCCTTCGACGCACAAGGCGTCCGGGGAATCGTCCTGCCAGGGCTCCACCTTTTCGAGCCGTATCGTGTGCTGCCAACCGTCGCCGAAGTCGTACTCATAGAACAACCGCTGGCCCGGCTTTGCGAGCACCTGGTCGAGGCGAACGTCCCGTTCGTGGACATCCTCTGCCCAGTCGGATTCCTCGTCGTAGTCGGTGCCGAACGGCATCATCTGGAAGTCTTTGGTGTCCGGTCCCATCTGGAAGTGGTGCAGGTGCGAATTCGTCCAGCCCATCGCGACCTGCAACACGAGGTGGAGCGTTTCAAGGTCGAGATCGCTGGTCAGCCGCAAGCGACGCCAGATGGGTGGCTGCGCATCATCCAGGTCAACCCTGACGACATAGGTGACCCTCGTCTCGCGGGGCGGCAGCAGTTCCGGGCGCGGCCGGTTACCCGGATCGAACAGGTCTGCCCAGGATTGGTCACCACCCTGAGCCGGGAACGGAATGACTGTGCCCATCGGCTGTGTCCCTTCGTCTGCCGCCCAGCCTACCTACGCTGCACGCCGATGCCCCTGCGTACGGAAGTCCGGGCTGCCCTGCAGGCGTGTTTGACCGACCGAATCGGGATTGGCGCACCCTAGACGACGATTTCGGGCCCCAAAACAGTCGAAGGGGTCATCTGCGGTGCGCAAATCCCGTTCTATTGCCGACGATGGGTGCCCGGCGGCCTGAGGCCTTGCCTCATCCAAGGGTGCGAGCTTCGGCGGGGTTGTTTGATGCGCACTGGCGTATCGCCTTGCAGAGGCAATCCTCTGGATCCCACCCGGCCAGCAGGAATCCTTGTCGATCAGTCGCGTCGACAACCGCACTTGCCCCGACGCCCGGCGATCGCGAGCATCCCGCCGATCAGCCCGAGGTTCTTCATGAACTGGATTCGGTTCAGTGCCTTGGTGGTGGGGTCGGTGTCATTCCAGAAGGCGTGGCCCGCCAGCGTGGTCGGGACCATTGACGCGGCCACACCCAGTGCACCGAGCCGCGGGAGGATCCCGGTCGCGACCGAAACGCCGCCCAGCGCCATGACTGCACCGTTGATGCGCACAGCGGTCTCGGCGTACTCCTCGGGGATGCCGAACTTGGTGGCCATGCCGACCCGCACGCCGGGCTCGGCGACAGCCTCGTAGCCCAGGAAAGCGAATGGGATGCCGAGTGCGAGCCCGGCGGCAACGTTGATGAGCTTCACTTGTGGCTCCTCACGGTGTGCTGTTGATGCTCAACACTAACTCCGGGCAATCAGGCAGGCGAGCAACCAGGAGCCCGCAACGAGCATTGTGATCCGGCACCGGCCGCGTACGGTGGTCGGTGTGAAGAGGCTCGGTCTGCTGGGTGGGATGTCCTGGGAATCATCGGTTGAGTACGAGCGCATCATCAACCGGTACGTGCGCGACAAGCTCGGCGGCGTTGCGTCGGCCGACTTGCTAATCCGGTCGTTCAACTTCGCCGATATTGAGGCGTTGCAGATGGCCGGTCGATGGGACGAAGCCGGGCAGGTGCTGGCGGCGGCCGCCAGCGATCTGGTCGCGGGCGGGGCTGAGGGCATCGTCATCTGCACGAACACGATGCACCGGCTGGCCGACACCGTGCAGGCCGCGATAGATGTACCGGTCATCCACATCGCCGATGCCACGGCCCGGGCAGTGAAGGCAAGCGGAGTGCAGGTCGTCGCGTTGCTCGGCACCCGTTACACCATGGAGCAGGACTTCTACGCCGGTCGGTTGCGAGACAGCCACGGCCTGACGGTCATGGTACCCACCGAGCCGGAGCGTGCACGCGTCCACGACGTGATCTACCAGGAGTTGGTGCGCGGGCTGATCAAACCCGACTCCAAGCGGGCGTATCTGGAGATCATTGATGCCCTCACCGCCCGGGGCGCCGAGGGCGTCATCGCTGGTTGCACCGAGATCGAACTGCTGATCGGCCAGGACGACCTTGCCGTGCCATTGTTCCCGACCGCGCAGATTCACGCGGAGGCTGCCGCGGGGTTCGCACTGGAAGAGAGATAGTCACCACACCCACCGTGGCGCGGATCAAGGACGAGTTGGTCGACGGGTATGGCTTCGTCCGGCATTACCGCCCATCGATGGTCCCGCCAGCGTTCGGCCACTTGGCCCTCATCCGGGCAGCGGACGCCCTGACGTGATGTCCAGGGCCTGGTAGAGCCGGCCGAAACGGGATCTGCGCACCCCAGGCCGCGATTTCGGACCCCTAACAGTGGAAAAGGGTCGTCTGGGGTGCGCCAATCCCGTTCTGCTGCCGACGACGGATGCGCAGTCTGGGGTCCAATCGGTCCAGCGGTCCGAGCGTGCGCGGGACTGTTGGATGCGGACCTGTGTGACGCCTTGGTCGGTGCGGGTCTCCAGGTAGGGCTGGGCAGCTACCAGGTTGCTGGGTTTGCGGTGGCCGAAATCGCGGGAATCGAAGTCGGTGTGTGCCCGGTTGGGGTGTTGGCCGGGCATTTCTCTTGGGAGGATAGCCATGCGGGTGTGTCAAGACGCCAGCGGCGCACCCGGCTTGGACGAATCCGGCCAGGTCGCAGCTAAAGGCTGCCTCAGCGCCGTGATCCAGTTCTTCGGGGCCGGTCGGAAAGTCCACTTCACAATGGGATCTGGTGTCAATCGAAGCCCCATCGCCAATCCGTGACCGGAGGCGGGTCTAGCGGTCCGAGCGTCCGCGGGACTGTTTGATGCGCACCTGCATGACGCCTTGGTCGGTGCGGGTCTCAAGGTAGGGCTGGGCAGCTACCAGGGTGCTGAGTTTGCGGTGGCCGAAATCGCGGGAATCGAAGTCGGTGTGCGCCCGGTTGAGGTGCTGGCCCAGCACGCCGAGGTTCACCCAGCCGTCGTCGTCGCTGGTGGCGTTGACGGCCTTGACCATCGCGCTGTGCAGGTTGATGCCGCTGCCGGGACGCTCGGTGTCGGGGGCCTCGGCAGCCGTTCCCGCGCTGGTCGTCCGTCCTGTTCCGTTGGTGCGGCCCTCGAGTTCGTGGTCGAGCAGTTCGAGGTAGATGAACTGGTCGACGGCCTTGCGCAGTGATTCGGGTGTCTTGCGGGCTCCCAGCCCGTAGACGCGCTTGCCTGATTCACGCAACCGGGAGGCCAGCCGGGTGAAGTCGGAATCGGAGGAGACCAGGGCGAAGGCCTCCACATGGCCCTGGTGCAGCAGGTCCATGGCGTCGATGATGAGTGCTGAATCGGTGGCGTTCTTGCCGGTGGTGTAGCTGAACTGCTGGATCGGCTGGATAGCCAGACGGTTGAGTTCATGCTTCCAGCCGCTCAATTGGTTGGTCGTCCAGTCGCCATATGCGCGCTTGACCGTGGGGCGGCCGTAGGTCGCCAATTCCTCCAGCACCGCCGCTGCGTGGCTTGCAGATACGTTGTCGCAGTCGATAAGGACGGCGATGCGCGTCGAACCAACAGGGTCATGGTGCACAGGAGTTTCAGTCACGCCCCAACTCTAGACGCGCCCGGGACGGCCCCCAACGGCAGCGGCATAGACTTGCCGATCGTGAGTGAGCAGTCGCAGCAGGTCAACTATGCCGCCATCGGGTCGGGCAGGTTCGCCACGCTGCTCGCCGGGTTCGTGCTGGTGGTGGTGCTGTCCTCCATCGGGGCCACCAAGGGGGTGGTGCTGGGGCCGGTCATCACCGATGGGGCGTTCTTCCTGTTCCCATTCGCCTACATCCTGGGTGATGTGATCACCGAGGTGTATGGGCCCAGGGCTGCCCGGCAAGCGATCATCACCGGATTCCTGGCCAACCTGATCGCAGTACTCTTCTTCGCCCTGGTCATCTGGCTGCCCGGCTTCGACGACGATTTCGGTGTCGCCAAGCAGCAGGCCCTCGAGGTCGCACTGGGGCCCGTCTGGCAGATCGTCCTGGCCAGCCTGCTCGGGTTCGCGGCGGGGCAGAGCGCCAACTCGTTCATCATGTGGCTGGGGAAACGCCGCGACCACGAGTCGCGGCTCTATCGGCGGATGATCTCGTCCACCGGGGTCGGTGAGGCGATCGACACCATCATCTTCTGCACCATCGCAGCGGGCGTGATCGGTATCGACAGCCTCGCCCAGTGGGCCAACTACGTGCTGTTCGGCTACGTGTGGAAGGTGGCGGTCGAACTGCTGGTCATGCCCATCACTGCCCGGGTGATCGGCCACTTCAAGCGGGTCGAACCCAGCTACAGGCTGGCCACCGGGTAGACAGCAACAAACCCATGACCCGCGAGTCCGGGGTCATGGGTTTGTCCAAGTGCTTACTCGGTCAATGCGGCATCACTTGGCGCCGCAGCCGCAGCCACCGCAACCACACGAACCGCCGCCGCCACCGGAGAACTCCTCCCCGATCGTGATCAGCTGTGGGCGAGTGGTCTCATCCCAGACCGTCTGCAGTGCCTCGCTGAACATCTCGGCAGGTTGTGCGCCACTGACGGCCCACTGACCCTCGAAGAGGAAGAATGGCACGCCCTGGATGCCGTAGCCCATCGCCTGCTGCTGGTCGGCACGCACGTCTTCGGCGTACTCGGTGGTGCCCAGCATGGCGCGGACCCGTTCGGCGTCAAGGCCGATCTCGGTGCCGACGCGCACCAGGGTGTCATGCTCGCTGACAACTTCGGCGTCAGTGAAGTAGGCGTTCATCAGCCGCTCGGTGGCCTGCGCGGCAAGACCCTCGGTCTCGGCCAGCTTGACCAGGCGGTGGGCGTCCAGGGTGTTGGACGTCCGGGCCTGTTGCCAGTTGAATTCCAGACCGACATCAGCGGCACGGGCAGCCAGCTGGTCGTTCTGGCTGGTGACCTGTTCCGGGGTCATGGAGTACTTGCTTGTCAGGTGTTCGACGAGCGGTTCACCGGTGGTAGCGGCTTCCGGGTCGAGCTCGAAGGAGCGGTAGACCACCTCGACCTTGTCGGCGTGCTCGAAGTCGGCCAAAGCCGCTTCCAGCTCGCGCTTGCCGATGTAGCAGAACGGGCAGACCACATCTGACCAGACTTCTATTCGCATGTTCAACCTTTACCAGTTGGGGCCAAGTCGGCAGTACCCGCCAAGTGTATGAAGCAAATGCTCGCCCACCAAGCGGGTTCGCCGGATGCACCAATCGGGCAGGCGATAAGGTGAGTTGGCGATGGCCTCTTGCTGCGATGGTCGCGCAGGAGGCCTGCTTGTGTTCTAGGCGAAGGCAGACCAGAACAAGGGAGGGCTGAAATGCCGGGGATTATCGTGATCGGAACCCAGTGGGGTGACGAGGGCAAGGGCAAGGCGGTCGACGCGCTCGGAGAGCAGGTTGACTATGTCGTGCGCTTCTCGGGTGGCAACAACGCCGGGCACACCGTGGTGGTGGGCGGCGATAAATTCATCATGCACCTGCTGCCGGCCGGCATCCTGAACCGCAACGCGACCACCGTGATCGGCAACGGGGTCGTAGTCGACCTCGAGGTGCTCTACCGCGAACTGGACGGGCTGGCTGACCGCGGTGAGGTGGTCAACCACCCGTTGATCAGCGCCAATGCGCACCTGATCACCCCCTACCACCAGACCCTCGACAAGGTCACCGAGCGGTTCGCCGGCAAGAAGCGCATCGGCACCACCGGCCGGGGGATCGGTCCCACCTACTCCGACAAGGTCAACCGTGTCGGGTTGCGGGCCTCCGACCTGCTGGACGCCGAACTGCTGCACGACAAGGTCGTCGCCTCACTGGACCAGAAGAACCAGATCCTGGTGAAGATCTTCAACCGCCGCGAGATCGATGCCGACCTGATCACTGAAGAACTGCTCGGCTACACCGAACGGATCAGGCCCTACCTGGTCGACTCGGCCCGGCTGCTCAACGACGCGCTGGACGCCGGCGAGAACGTGCTGTTCGAGGGCTCCCAGGCCCACCACCTTGACGTCGACCACGGCACCTACCCGTATGTCACCAGCTCGAACCCCACCTCCGGCGGCGCCTGCACCGGCACCGGGGTCGGCCCCACCCGCATCGACCGGGTGATCGGCATCGCCAAGGCGTACACCACTCGCGTCGGCGAGGGCCCGTTCCCGACCGAACTTTTCGACGACGACGGTGAGCTGCTGCGCAGCAAGGGCAACGAATTCGGTGCAACGACCGGGCGTCCACGGCGCTGCGGCTGGTTCGATGCACCGCTGGTCGAGGTCGCCGCCAAGGTCAACGGCTGCACCGACATCTTCCTGACCAAGCTCGACATCCTTTCCGGCTGGGAACAGATCCCGGTCTGCGTGGCCTACGACATCGACGGGGTCCGCAGCGATGTGTACCCGATGACCCAATCCGAGTTCACTGCTGCCAAGCCGATCTACGAATTCCTGCCCGGCTGGCAGGAGGACATCTCAACGGCCCGGGACTTCGATGAGCTGCCCGCCAACTGCCAGGCCTACGTACACCGGCTGGAAGAGCTGATCGGCTGCCGCATCAGCGGCATCGGTGTGGGACCCGACCGTGAAGAGGCCGTGCTGATCAACCCCCTCGTCTGAGACGGGACGGGGCGACCCATGAGCGACATGCAGACCCTGGCCGCGACCATCACCGGCACCGACCGGCCGGGCATGACCGTGCAATTGATGGACGCCATCGCCCGCTGCGGGGCCACAGTGCTCGACTTCGAGCAGGTCGTGGTGCGTGAGCAGTTGATCCTCGCGCTGCTGCTCGGGTCGTTGCCCGACGACATCTCGGAACTGACTGACCGGCTGGCCGGCACCTGCGCCCGGTTGGGCGCCAACCTGCACATCGCCGAGGGCGTCGGCGACAACCCGCCGCGGCCCAACCGGGTGGTCGTCACCCTGCTCGGGCGTCCACTGATGGCCCGGCACCTGGCCGCCGCTGCAGCGGTGATCACCGAGCATGGCGGCAATGTCGACCGCAGCCGTCGCCTGTCCCGTCAGCCACTGGTCAGCATCGAGTGGTGGGTTTCGCATGCAGACGTCGCCGACCTGCGGCCGGCACTGGCGCAGGTCGCCGCAGAGGCGGGTTTCGATGTTGCGGTCTCACCAGCCGGTCTGGCCCGGCAGGGCCGGCGCCTGGTGGTGATGGATGTCGATTCGACACTGATCCGCGACGAGGTGATCGAGTTGCTGGCCGAGCACGCCGGGCGTGGGCCAGAGGTGGCTGCTGTCACGGCTGCCGCGATGCGCGGTGAGATCGACTTCACGCAGAGCCTGCACCGCCGGGTGCAGGTGCTCGCCGGGCTACCGGCCAGCATCCTGGAAAAGGTGCGCCACGCCATCCGGCTCACCCCGGGCGCCCGGACCCTGGTGGCCACCCTGCAGGATCTCGGTTTCGCGGTCGGCCTGGTCTCGGGCGGGTTCATTGAGATCGTGGGGCCACTGGCCGCCGAGTTGGGCATCAGCCATGTGCGGGCCAACTCACTGGAAATCGTTGACGGGAAGTTGACCGGACGGGTGCAGGGCCCGGTGGTGGACCGGGCCGCCAAGGCCGAGATCCTGCGCGAATTCGCTGCCGAGGAGGGTCTGCCGCTGTCGCGCACGGTTGCGATCGGTGATGGCGCCAACGACCTCGACATGCTCGCTGCTGCCGGGCTGGGGGTGGCCTTCAACGCCAAACCCGCAGTGCGGGCCTCGGCCGACACCTCGCTGAATATGCCCTACCTGGATGCGGTGCTCTTCCTGCTCGGCTTCAGCCGCGAAGAGGTCGAGGACGCCGCGGCCGCCCGCGAGTAGCCGGTCTCGGCCCCCGGGCCCGCGTCCGTGCCACCGCAGCCCTGACAACTGCCGAATCACCACCGTGTGTCCTTGTCGTTGCGTAAGCTGAAGGCCCAAAAAGCCGGGTGCGTTGTCGGATCAGCGAATGGGGGACGCAGTGACTTCAGCCAGCAACCAGGGTCCACACGTCTTGATCATCGTCCAGAATTTGCCGGTTCCACTCGACCGGCGCGTCTGGCTGGAGTGCCAGGCGTTGATCGCCAGCGGCTACCGGGTCAGCGTGATCTGCCCCAAGGGCCCCGGCGATCCGCGACGGCAGGTGATAGATGGCGTCCACATCTACAAGTACGCGCCACCTCCGCAGGCCGAGGGCCTGCCCGGCTACGCCTATGAGTTCATCTACTGCTGGCTGCGCACCGCGTTGCTGACGCTGGTGGTCGCCGCGCGGCGACCCTTCCAGGTGATCCAGGCCTGCAACCCGCCTGACACCTACTGGCTGCTGGCCAGGTTGTGGCGGCTGGCCGGGGTCAAGTTCCTCTTCGACCACCACGACCTCAATCCCGAGCTGTACCTGTCCCGGTTCGGCAAGCCGACCGGGGCGAAGGGCAAGGTGCTGTACCGGGGCCTGGTCTGGCTGGAGCGGATGACCTTCCGCGCCGCTGACCGGGTCACATCCACCAATGAGTCGTACCGCAAAGTCGCGATCGAGCGAGGCGGGTTGGCGCCCGGGCACGTCACCGTGGTGCGCAGCGGCCCCGACACCCGCGCGATGCGGCCGCTGCGTCCGCCGGCGACCGACAAGCAGACCAGGGAACTGGTCTACCTGGGCATCATGGGTCCGCAGGACGGCGTCGACCAGCTGCTGCACGTGATGGACGAGTTGCGCCGCCGGGGACGCACCGACGTCCACGCCACCCTGATGGGCTTCGGGGACTGCCTGGCAGACCTGCGCAAGCAGTGCACCGAGATGGACCTCGACTCGCTGGTCACCTTCACCGGGCTGGTCGACCGTGACCAGATCGCGACCCACCTGAGCGCCGCCGATATCGGGCTGGGGCCCGACCTGAAGACCCCGCTCAACGATGTGTCGACGATGAACAAGACGATGGAGTACATGGCGTACTGCCTGCCCTCGGTCGCCTTCGACCTGGTCGAGACGCATGTTTCAGGCGGGGACTCGGTGCTCTACGTGCCCAGCGGCGACATCCCGGCCTTCGCTGATGCGGTCGAGCGCCTGCTGGACGATGAGGAACTGCGTGTCGAGATGGGGCTGCGGGCGCGCCGCCGGGTGGCCTCCGAACTCGACTGGCGACCCCAGGCCCGCGCCTACGTCGGTGTCTTCGACGACCTGACCAACGCCCGCCGCCTGCCCGGCTCGCAGCCGCCGCCGTTCCGCGAGCCGCCAGCAGGCGCCGACAAGCTGGGGCGTGCATACATCGACCTGCACGACGCCGATGAACTGCGCGAGTACATCGTCAACCGCGGGCGTGCCAGCTAACGGGACGGGGGTATCGGCATGGGTGACTTCTCGGTTGACCTGCAGAAGGCATACGCGATCCGGCTGAAAGGACGCACATCTCTCGCACGGAAGTTGCGTTACTGGATCTCGGACTCCGAGCTGCACTGCCTCGCCTGCTACCGTTTCGGCGAGTTCGCCGATGACCTGCGTTCGCGGCACCGGTTCGCGGGCCTGGTGATGGTCGCACTGCACCGGATCTGGAACCGGCGAGTGACGCACATCGACCACTGCGACATCAGCCATTCGGCCAGGATCGGACCCGGCCTGCTGCTGATGCACCGCCACGGCGTGATGATCGGCCCGGTCGTCATCGGGAAGAACTGTGTTATCCACCAGGGTGTCACCATCGGGGAACGGGTGGCCGGTGGCGACCACGGGGTGCCGAGCATCGGGGACGACGTGTGGATCGGTCCGGGTGCGATCATCACCGGGGATATCACAGTGGGTGACGGAGCCACCATCTCAGCCGGGACCGTGTTGTCGCGCGATGTCGCTGCGCGATGCCTGGTCGGCGGGAACCCGGGTCGGGTGCTGGTCAATGGCTACGACAATTCGGCCATCCTCAACTACCGCGTGGGCTGACCCGGTCTGCTGGCGCAAGGCTGGGCCAGTGCCTCACTCGTTGGCGATCCGTGCCACCAGCCCGACCAACTCACCTGCGGCCACCCTCGCACCCACGGTGTTCAGGTGCCCCGGGTCAGCGGCGTACCCCTCGAACAGTGCGAAGTGCCCGGCTGCCCGGCCCCGCCTCACCCGGCTACCGTCGGGCCGGGTCGACTCGATGGCCGCCAGGTCGAACAACCGGCCGGCCGGGTACTCGGCGCGGACCAGCAAGTTGTAGCGCTCGCGGGCAGCATTTCCGCTGCGCCGGCCCAGCACTGCCTTGACCAGACCCTTGGCATCCCGCGGTTCGGTCTTGAGCGGGACGGTCGCATGCAGGAATGTCACATCCGGGAAGTCACGTTCGAGGGCGGCCAGCGTCTCGCGGTACTGCGCGAAGATGCCTGCAACGTCGGAGTCGTCAGTGATGTCGGCATAACACAGCTTCATCAGTGCCACGTCAACCTGCGCACCGATCCCGCCGCGGATCTGATCGTCGAAGGCCTTGATCTTGCCAAGTGGGTCCTTGTTTCGACCGATCGCGGCGTCGGCCCAGAACCCGCCCTCGACTGGGGAGTCTGCAACGCTGGCGGCACCCGGCGGCACGACGGGCATCCGCGGCGCCCGCAGGCGCTGTGCCTCGAAGATCGCCGGGATCTGGCCCAACACGTTGCGCCCGACCGATTGATGGCCGAAGAACAACCGGACGTTCGCGGCCTTCGAGGCCTCGGCCGCTGTCAATCCGGCAGTAGGACGCGGTTCGTCGGGCACCGGCGAGATCCGGGTGGATTCGTCCTTGCCCCAGCTCAGGCTCGCACTGGGGCCCCGTCGGGCCGCGATGGCGGCAGCCAGAGTGAGCACGAAGTAGACCACACCGGCGGGCAGGAGTCGTGGGTTTGGTAGTACGACGTCGCGCAGCCACGACCAGCGATCCGACGGCCGGACTGTCCGGGGGACCCCTCCTCGCCCCATCTCGGCTCGCATCGCCGCGTTCCCTCGCCGTACCCGCACCAGCCGCCGGAACAGTGCGACGGTGCTGTACGGCGCCTCCACGACCACTTCGATGCCCGGTACGACGGTGCGTTCCCCGGCGGAGAACAGCGAGTCCAGGAACAGGTCATCGGCCACCATCAACGGGAAGGTGCCGAAGCGGCCACGTCCAGCTCGGGACAACGCGACACACCCCCGTCCGAACAGCCCGTCGCGGAAGACCGGCAGGCGTTGACTGATGGTGAAGTAGGCGCGAACCGGCCACGGCCGGCCGGTCAGGGCGACCCGGCGTGCCGGGACCGCGGCCAGGGCGCCGGTGGCTTCGAGGGCGCCAACCAGGGCCTCGACCCCACCTGGGGGCAGGACTATGTCGGCATCAAGGTAGATCCGCGGGAAGGTGGTCGCGATCGCGTCACCTGCGTTGAGGGCAGCCGCCTTCCCGGGCTCGGCGCGGTCGATCACCTGGACGCCGCGTCCCCGCGCGATCGCCACGGTGTCATCGGTGCAGCCGTTTGCCACCACGATGATCTCTTGGCCGAGGGGGGCCGGCGGGGTGAGCAGGGCGTCAAGCGTCCTGCTGATCACTGCGGCCTCATTGTGTGCCGCGATCACGATGCTGGTCATTCCGGTTGCCCCTGAAGTGCAGTTGCATAACGGTTGTTTCGGCTGCGTGAGGCTCGTCTGCGCACCGCTGCCGGGTCACCGCGGCGGGCGCGATCCGTCCTCGCCTGCGGGTTCGTGGGTCGCGGGGGCCTGTGGGTACGGGTTTCCGGTGCGGGTAGCTGGGTGGTGCTCCCGGCGCGGCGCCCTGCCGGCCCGCGCTCCCTGAGGGCAATCACCAGGAGCGTGGCGATCGCCCCGAGCATGCCGGCCGCAGCTGCGTTGCGCAGTGCATCCCCCGAACTGGCGGTTAGAGAGTCCCCGGAATGGAGCACGCGCACATGGGCCCACTGGCGTTCCGGTACCCCCTCCTCCCGCTGGACGCGATCCAGGTCGTTGGCGAATCGGGTCATCAGTTCGTCCCGGGTTCGCAGCACGTTGGCGGGCGAGGCGCCCTCCACAGTGAACGTGATGATCGGCTCGCGGGCGTCCAGCAGGACGGTGTAGGCGGGTTCGAAGCCCTGCGCTGCCATCGACTCCTGGTATTCGGCGGTGGTGGGAATCAACGTGATCACCCTGGCCAGCGAGCTCAGCCCATCGGGCAGGTACAGGAAGGGGCTGATCTCGATCTCGGGATTGCTGGCGGTCGGCGGCATGAGCATCATGATCTGCGACCTGGCTTGGTAGGTTCGCGGTGTCTCGGAGTACACGAAGTACGCGGCTCCCACCGAGACAACCATGCCGATCAGCAGGATCCGCCATCGGCGCAGCAGAACACGAATCAGGCGTGAGAGATCCATGCTGTTACCTCCTCCACAGTCGGGGTTGGCTGGTCAAAATCGTATGCCGGTCCTGCTGGCTGAGCCGCCAGGCGGCTCCCGCCATGCCGACCAACAGGAAGGTCAGCCCGGCAGCCTGGGCGAAACCCAGGGTGTCGAAGGTGATGTAGCTGAGGCTGATCCCGGTGATGCTGGCGGCCAGGCACAGACCCAGGTGCTGTTTTCGGGGGTCGGGGGTCAGCCAGTGGCAACCCACCCCGCTCACCACACCAGTGAGGACCAGCCCGATGAAGGCCGCCAGGCCCAGGGCGCCCAACTCGAGCAGGATCATGAAGACCTCGTTGTCCAGGGTCCGGTAGTAGTAGGTGGCCCAAGTGAACAGGCCCCGCCCGAACAGGGGGTTCTCGCTGAAGAAGCGGATCACGAACGGGTAGTCGTCGATGCGTCCGGCAACACTCGGGTCAACGTCGACGTTGACGAACAGTGCTCGCACCGTCCCGAGCAGGCCGGGGAATACCGCGCGTCCCGCCACCGCCAGCACCGGTGCGCAGACCAGCGCAGTGATCCGTCGCCGCCACGACCAGCCGAGGAAGAGAACGATGAAGGCGCCGCCGGCCACGAGGATCGCCGAGCGCGACACCGACAGCAGGACGGCGATGCCGATCAGCCCGGTGGGTATCCACGAGCCAATTTTCCGGTTGTAGAAGCTGCGGTGCAGCGCCAGCGGCAGCAGGGTGGCCATGATGACGCCGTACTCGATGGGGTGCCCGGATGTGACGACCACCCGGTTGAGGTCGGCTCGGGTGAACGTGACGAAGTCCGAACCCGTGGACAGGCCGGGCACCCGGATCATCGCTGCCACATTGGTGCCGGTGAAGTACTGCAGCAACCCCAGGGCAGCCACCACCCCGGCCAGCCTGACAAGCCAGGTCGTCAGCAGTTCCAGGTCGCGCCAGGAGCGCATCCCCTCCGCGGTCAGCAGGACGAGGCCAAGCCACCCGGCCATCGCGAGCAGCCCGCGGTCGCCGGCGCTGATCATGACTTCCTGGAGTTCGGGTTGAGTGGCAAGACGCCACCGTGAATCGGAGCGCTGGTGGATGTCGGCCGACTGGTACCAGCCAAGCATGTTGCCCGAGATGTAGGCGGTGGCAGTGGTGAGGGCGACCATCCCGGCGGCGATCCGGATGGGACGGCTCCGACCCTGGTTCAGGCCGGCGATCGTCATGAGCAGCCAAAGGCCGAGACCCAGCAGCGACCAGAGGCTTGCGGGTTTGCCGGGGCTGCCGATGGCTCCCACGATCAGCCGGGACGGAATCAGCAGCAGCAGCACGACGTATCCGATGAGGAAGGCGACGGCGGGCAACTGCATGCCTCCAGACGCAGTGGCCCGGTTGCGGCGGCGCTTCGGCCTGCCCTGCCTGGATGTTGTCGGGACAGGGGATTGTGCTGGCTGGGCAGGGCTCGCGGCCGTCGTACCAGTTGCGGGCGGCAGGCGTCTGTTGACGATGGACAGCCCCAGCACGGTGAGCAGGAAGCCGACCACCCCAGCCATCAGTGCCGCCCGGTTCCGGTCCCCGGTCAAGGCGGTGGCCGGTACCGACTGGATCGGCAGCACCCTGGCCACTTGGCGGTCCGGGACGCCCTCCTCGGTCTGGGCGGCCGCGATCATCTGGTCGTACTGTTGCCGGAGTTCGTGCATGGTGGCGTCGACGTCGTCTGGGTCGGGACCCTCGACGCTGAACCGGACGATCGGATCAGTGATCTCGACGTCCGACTCGAACTGCGACTCGAAACCTGCTGCCTGCATCTCTTGGTGGAAGTCTGCGCTGCGGATCAGCGGCAAGGGCACATTGGCCAGCCTGATCAGGCCGGAAGGCCGGTACAGGTAGGGGTTGACCGGGGTGCGCAGGGTCCGGGATTCGGTGGGTAACAGCAGTAGTGCCTGCGAGGTGGCCTGGTACCGGTAGGGCGGAAGTTTGAGGGCCGCCCAACTTGCTGCGGCAGTCAGGCCGAGCCCGAGGAGCCCGATGAGGACGAGGAGTGCCCAACGGCGAACATTCGCGCGTCGGATCATTTCCCGAGACCTCCCTCTGCAGTCCGGGACCTCCCTAGTAGTCAGGGAAACCGTGGCTCACAGCCTAGTCGCTAACCGAAGTCCAAGAGATTAATCATCCTTGAAATCGCCCCCACTGGCGGCGTTGCAGTCCAGTCAGAGTTTTTTGCACCCCCGGGGGGTGAGACAGATCCAAGAAAATGTTAAGATTTGCTTATCTTTCCGAGGGATCCCAGTCACGGAGGTGTCTGGGCAAGTCAACCAAAGGAATCCCCCCAAAATGGCTAATCCAAACGTTCGCCAAGGCGCCCGGTCAGGTCGGGTTCGTCGGCGATTGGGTGCAGTGTTGGCCGCTGTTGCACTGTGTGGCGGAACTCTGACCGCTTATACCGCACCCGCGCAGGCAGCCCCGGCCGGCGTCCCCAGTGGCATCCAGTTGACCGAGTCGCGCTCAATCACGGTGACCAAGCCGGGCACCGTCATTGATGCCATGCACGTGCGCGGAACCATCGCCGTGAAGGCCGACAACGTCACCATCCGTAACACCGAGGTGAGTTTCACCGGGTACCACTCCATCCGCATCTACGACGGCTTTGACGGGACGCGCATCGAGAACACCACCGTCAACTGTGACGGCCCCCGGACCAACGGCATCGTCTTCGGCAACTACACCGCGGATTCGGTGGCCCTCAACGGTTGCCGCAACAACTTCATGTCGTCAGACTCAAATCCGGCGACGGTGACCAACAGCACCATTGACGGTGTTCCATACTCGACCAACCCGACCCCAGAGCCCACGCCCGAGCCCGAGCCGACTCCGGACCCCGAGCCCGAGCCCACTCCGGACCCCGAGCCCACGCCGGACCCCGAGCCGACTCCGGATCCCGAGCCCACGCCCGAGCCCGAGCCGACTCCCGACCCCGAGCCCACGACGCCGGTTGCCGACGATGAGTGGCCGACTCCTGAGACCACCGGTCCTCGCTACCCCTCGCAGACGACCACCGGGTCGCTGAGCAGTTCGGAAGCCGGTCAGGTCATCGAGCGCACCACCGTGAACGGACGCCTGACCGTTCGCCACGACAACGTGACCGTTCGTGACGTCCTGGTCAACGGCACCGGAACCTACATGATCCACGTGGTCGCCAAGGCGGACGGCACCTGCCCGGTCAACGTCAAGTTCGAGTACGTCGAGATCGACGGCGCCAACGCGGCCGAGAACCATATCCCGCTGTACGCGCCGAAGTGCGGTTACACCTTCGACCACGGCTACATCCACAATGTTGGCCGATCCTCCCGGATCGTCAACGACACCACGATCACCAACTCGTACGTCTACTCGTCGCGTACCGGTGACTCCGGCGCGCACCGTGGCGGAATCGGGATCAATGGTGGTTCGAACAACGCCCTGATCAACAATGTCGTCAAGTGCTCGGGGGCCGGATGCTCCGGCGCCCTGCCGATGTACGGCGACTTCGCCCCGGTCGAGAACTACCTGATCCAGCACAACCTGCTGGCGACGACCGGCTCCTACTGCGCCTACGGTGGCAGCTTGAAGAGCAAGCCATATCCCCATGGCTCAAACATCCGGTTCATCGACAACCACTTCTCGACCGAGTTCTACGACACCTGCGGGCGCTACGGCCCCATCGCAGGGTTCGACAACAACGTCAGGGGCAATGAATTCACCGGCAACGTCTGGCACGAGACCGGACAGCCATTGAACCTGCGCTGATCCCCACAAATCCTCGACCCCTGCGGGCCCGCGACACCAAGTCGTGGGCCCGCAGTCTTTGGATCAACGTTTGCTCTTGTCGTCGGGGCGTCGTTAACCGATGATGATAGGAATTCGAACCCTTCAGAGGTCGTCATGACAGGTGCTCACGGTTGGAATCGTCGTCGCTCGTGGCTGCCTGCCGCGGCATGCCTGGCGGTCCTGGTCGCATTGGGTGCCTGCGCAACTCCCCAGGGCAGCGAACCTGGCACCTCCCCTTCGGGCAGTGGGGCTGCGCCGAGCAGTGCGACTGCCAGCCCGCCACCCGAGCGGGGGATCACGGTGGTCGACTCGGAACTGACCGCCAGCGAACGCCTGACCAGCGAATCCGAGGGCCAGGTCATCGAACTGCTGGAGATCCGCGGTGGCATCAGGATCGTTCACGACAATGTGACCGTCCGCAACGTGCGAATCCTGCACGAGAGCGCCCGCCAGGGCGAATATGCGGTGCTCATTGCCCACAAGGATGACGGCCAGTGCCCGGCCAGCGTGGTGGTCGAAAACATCGAGGTCATCGGCGACCGTGAAGTCCTGGCCCCCGGAACCAAGGCGGTTTATGGACGCTGCCCCTTCACCCTGCGGTCGTCGATCGTGCACCACGCAGCCAGCGGGGTGCGCATCACCGACAACACGACCATCGAGAACAACGACATCCTGGCCGACCACTGGGTGGCCGGTGATGACGCGCACCGATCGGGCATCGGGCTCAACGGCGGTGCCCACAACGTGATCAGGGGCAACACGATCGTCTGCGAGGGTGAGGGTTGTTCGGCCGCGCTGTCGATGTATGGCGATTTCGCGCAGGTGGACGATGTCCTGGTGGAGGGCAATACGCTGGCCACGAATGGCTCGTACTGCGTCTATGGGGGCTCGCTGACCTCGAAGCCCTATCCGGTGGCTCAGGACGTCCGCATCATCAACAACACCTTCAGCCGCCAGTTCTTCCCGACCTGCGGAAGGTACGGTCCAGTCGCCGGAGTGACCTCCGGCGGTGGTCCCGGGTTCATGTGGGAGGGCAACACCTGGGACGACACCGGAGGGGAGGTCGCCCTGCAGTGAACCTGTGGGGAACACCATGTCTTACGAAATCCTGCTGATCGCCGGGCAAGACGAGCCACAAGCTCGCGCACAACGCCTGAAGGTACTTGAACACGCCGCGGGCGAGGTGCCGGGCTTCCAGTCATCTTCGGTGCTCACCAGTGGAACCACTGCTGCAGCGCTGGTCGCGACATCCCCGGTGGGCGGCACCCGCGCGACCACGACCACGGCCGACGGCGGCCACCGGATCACCATCGCCACCTCACGGCGTGGTCTTGCCGTCCCGGCATCCTCGGCCGTGACGGTCGGGGCCGAGGCCGGGCACGTCACGGCCGTCCTGGAACCCGATGGTGCCGTGTTCATCACTACCGACGGGGTGGGCGTGCTGCCCGCCTACTGGGGTCTTCGGGACGGCACCCTGTTCGCCTCGACGCACCTGGCCTCGCTGGTGAGCCTGGGCCTGGGCGCTGAAACCGACGAACTGGGGCTGGTCGAGTACCTGGCGATGCTGCATCCGATGGCGAACCGGACCCTGCTGCGCAACGCGACCCTGCTGTCCGCAGGGGCGTCCCTGCGCTGGCAGCAGGGGAGGACGGAATTGAGCCGGCAGCCGCTGTTCATGCCGGCCTCCGATCACATCGACGACGACGATGCAGTGGGGATGTTCGCTCAGCTGTGGCCCGAGGTGATCTCGGATGCCCTCAGCGGGACGGATCGACCCAGCATCGGGCTGAGTGGCGGTCTGGACAGCCGGGCGATCGCCGAGACAGCGGTGGCGCTGGGGCAGCGGCCGATGACGTACACCTACGGCACGGTGGATACCACTGAGGGCGCTGTCGGGACCCGGGTTGCCGAAGCGCTCGACTTGCCCCACCTGTCCATTCCGATCGCTGACGAACGGCTGCTCGCCCACTCGCAGGAGACTCTGGCGCTGCTCGATGGTGCGCACAGCGCCAGCGAAATGTACGAGCTGTGGTTCGCTGACCTGCTGCGCAGCTTCACCGACGTGATCGTCAACGGGCTGGACGGTGGCACGCTGTGGGGCGACGACAAGGCGATCGGCCTGAGTGACCCGGCAGCCATCCTCGAACGGCAGTGGAAGCGGTACGCAGCCGAGGCCAGGCGGATCACCCCGTTCCTGGCTCACCACCTCAGGCAGGACGCCGAGCAGGTCGTCCACCGGTCGCTGGCTGATTCGCTCGCAGAGTGGGACCTCGGGGCCCGCCCGGACATGGTGCTGTTCTGGCGGATCGACAACCGGCAGCAACGCTGGGGAGCCATGCTCACCAATGCGCTGCGGCGTCAGGGACTGCGCAGTGAGATCCCCTTCCTCGACTCGCGCTTCCTGCATCTGGCTGCCCGCCTGTCTGCCGACCAGCGGCGCAACGGCAGGCTTTACCTGCGGGTGCAGCGTGAGGTATTCCCGCGCACCGCCGGCATCCCGCGCAGCGACGACGGCAACCCGCCCCGAGCGCTGAACCACGTCTACTGGTCGGGTGAGGCGCCGTTCGTGCGCCAACTCGGGCGGCTCACCGCCAGGCACCCGATTTCGGGTGCTCGCCGGGGGCTACGCCTGGGCGCGCGGTTCGGTGCGGCCGAGTTGCGGGCCCGCACCGGTTTCAGCAGGCCCGCGGACTGGCTGGACACCCGGCTGTCGGTCTTCCCGGCCGATCTGTGGGTGCGGACGCGGCCCACCTACGCCGCACGGCTGGCTGACCTGCTGGAGGCCGGCAAGGGCTCCTCCCTCATCGCCGACGACGCTGTCACCCAGGCGGTGGCCGACCTCAGGGCAGGCCGTCCGGGCATCCCCGCGCTCACGCTCGGCAGGGTCGCGGCAGCCCAGCTCTGGCTGGACGACTACCAGCGGCGCGAAGCCAACCGGCTGGTCACTGCGGTGGCTTCGGCCCGAACAGCAGCGCCTTGACTGCGGCCCGGTGGGTGGGGCGTCCCAGCGCGGCACGCAGGGCCTCGTTGAAGAAGACGACCACCCAGTACACCGCGCCTGGCAGGACGCCGTGGCGTTTGCGGTACAGCCGGACGCGGTTGACCGTGACCAGGCTCCACAACCAGGGCGAACGGCTCATCTCGCCACCCGGGTGGGCGACGACGGCGTCCCGGACGTACCTGAGCGTCAAACCTGCGTCCCGGACCCGCAAGGCGTAGTCGGTCTCTTCGGAGTAGAGGAAGAACGACTCATCCCACTGCCCGACCAGGCTGCCCGCCTGGGCGGAAATGAAGATCGCTGCCCCGGTGGCCCAGTCGGCGGTGGCGCCATCCACGTAGTGCCCGGGGTCACGGATCATGTCACCCAGTGCGGGGAACCGCGCCGCCCGGTGGCCACCCAGGACCGCCTCACCCAGGGCGCGGACGATAGTGGGTTCGCGGCGCAGCGAGAACTTCAGCTCACCGGCGTGGTTGACCACTCGGGGAACGGCCAGCCCTACCGACGGGTGCTGGGCCACGGCATCGGCCAGCAGCCGCACACTGCCCGGTGAGGGCACCGCGTCCGGGTTGAGTACGTAAACACCGCGCCGGGCGCGCCTGCCCCGCAATGCAAGGTTGATACCGGCGGCATAGCCGAGATTGGCGCCGGGTTCCAACAGCACCACCCAGGGTGCCTGCTCGCGGATCAGGTCAGGGGTGCCATCGGCGGAGGCGTTGTCGACACAAACCACCTGACAGGTGCCGGCCCCGGCCAGTGCCGGGCCCAGCGCGGCCAGGAATTCCTCGATGTGGTCGATGCTGTTGTAGGTGACAGCTGCCACGATCACGTCGGCCACAGTCGTGGTGGCGCTGACCAGCTCTGCCGGCTCGGCAATGACGCGGCTCACCGTGACCCTCCTGACCGGGACGCGTTCTGTAGTTCAACGAACAGGTCGACCAGTTGGGTGAGGGCCTGCTGGTTGATCGCGGGCACGTGGTCGTTCAGTTCGACGGCAGTCCGGCCACGCTGGGAGAACGAATGCAGCATCAATTGCACCGCTTCCTCCCCCGAAACCCCCCGCGCGTCAGCCACCTGCGAGGACATCCCGCAGGTCTTGAAGACGCCCTCGGTCTTGTCGCTGTAGGCATAGCCGAAGGTGGGGACCAGTGAGGAAAGCCCGGCGATGGTCGAGTGCATGCGACTGCCCACGAACCAGTCCATCTGCCCGACGCACCACTTCGTCTCGCTGGCGTCCATGTCCATCGGAAGCACCACGACCTGCCCACGTTCGGGGTCGTCCAGTCGTGCGAGCAGGGCATCAATGGCGACCTTGTCGCTCTCGCCCCTTCCGCCACCGCCGTAGACGTGCGAGAGCAACACCACGGTCACGTCCTGCCGGATCAGGCGACGGACCAACTCGGTCATGGTGGCCAGGTAGTCGCCTGCCAGGCCGAACTGCTGGGTGGCGCCGGGCAGTACCAGCAGCCCGCTCACGTTCACGCCGGCCAGCGGGTTGCCCTGCGCCGAAAGCTGGTCGACAAGCGCCCGGACTTCGGGGCGGGGCACGGCTGTTGCCAGCGCGAATGCGACGTCGACACCCCTGCGGAGCCGGCTCGCCTCGACGGCATTTCCGGTCAGCTCGAGCAACCTGTCGTGGCTCGTCTGGTCACGTGTGTAGATGAGGGTCGCCGCGCGGACGACCCGCTGCGCCATCTCGCGCCCCGGGCGTGTATCGAACGGTCCGATCGTCTGGGGCAGCAACACCAGCGGCCGGCGGGCCTGCATCGCGGCGAGCTTGGGCAGGCAGATCGTGCGAAGCCTGGTTGGTCCGTACATGTCGGTGAAGCTGTCGCCACCGCTGATGTCGAGGACGGCGTCAGCGGCTGCCATGCGCTGGGCGACGGGGTTCCGGCCGCCTCCGCGCAGCAGGGCCAACCTGACCCGGGTCCAGCTTTCTGGCCGGTGCAGCCGCCGCGACCGGCGCACTCCAGCCATCTCGACGGTGATGTCGGGGTAGCGGTCGGACGACTCGGCCCGCACACCCCAGCCGTCATCCAGGATGGTCAACCCGCTGCCGGGCACGGCAACGTTGACTGCGTTGGCGACCGAGCGAGCCAGGGCCTGGACGCCCAGGTTGCCGTTGTTGATCGTGGCTCCGGCCAGTACGAGGCGAAGTGTGACCATACCGGCAGCCTAAAGCCCTTTCCAGCAAGTAGAGACGAGTACCGGGATGCCTGTCAGCCGATCCGTCCATGGACGACCAATTCGAGCAGCGGTGCTGCGGCGACCTCGGTGCCGGTTTCGAACAGGTGACTGCCGTCGTGGCTGAAGTCGGCGTTGAGGGCCTGGTAGGGCTGGCCCTCGAAGGTACCTCCGACCTGTTCACCGTCGAGGGTGGTGGCCTCGATGGCGGCGATGTCCCACAGGCGCCCGGTACCGGCGTACTCGGCACGGATCATCGCGTTCAGTTCGGTGCGTGCCACGTTGTCGGCCTCGCCCTCGACCCTCAGCGGCACCGTGGCGTAGACGAACCTCACTTCGGGGAAGTCCCGCTCCAGGTCAGCCATCACCCGGCGGTACTCCTCGAACAGCGCCGGGATGTCGGTTCGGGCCGCCCGCACGTCGGTGTAACAGAATTTGAGCACCGCTGTATCGATTTCGGCTGCCGTGCCAGCGCGCAGGATCGCGTCGAAGTCAGCGAGCTTTTCCAACGGGTAACCATTGCGGCCGACCGGGGCATGCGCGATGACGCCTCCTGACTCGGGCAGGGCTTCGCCGTCCGCGACGTTGACCAGGTTCGCCCGGCCCAGGCCGTTCCCCCGGTACATCGCCCCGATACCCTTCAGGACGTTGCCGCCAACCGACTGGTGGCCGAAGAACCATCGTGCCTGGGTGGAGGCCTCGAGGTCTCCAAGCGAGATGCCGTCGTGCTCCCAGGACACAATCGCGTGTGCTGCAGTGTCGGCACCGGACTCCGACGGCTCGCTCGTGGTGGACGGTGGGCTGCTGGCTGTGGCCGGCGTGGGCGTAGCTGACGTGGACGGTGCCGTCGAGACGACGGTCCCGCCGCCGCACCCGGCCAGGACGACAGCCAGGGCGCTGCCCGCAGCGGCCAACAGGATCGGACTCCGCCGGCTGGCTGGACGAATGCTGTGGTGTGCTGCCACTTCAGGCTCCCCCCCTCAAGCTGCGCTTTGGTCACACCTTAAGTTGTCAGGCGGCTATTGGACTAGGGTCCGTGGTGCCGGGTTGGGGTGGCCGCGGTTGCACCCTCGCCCTCGAACACCCCGGTGTATTCGGTGATGTCCCGTTCGAGTTCGGAGATGTCCTTGTCCCACCACTTCTCTGCCAGCAACTCCTCGATGGTCTGCGGTGAGAAGCGCAGCCGAACAACCCGGCCCGGGTTGCCGACCACGACTGCATACGGCGGCACATCCTTTGAGACCACAGCCCCGGCGCCGATCACCGCCCCGTCCCCGATGGTGCTGACGCCCGGCTGGACGATCGAGTTGTGGCCCATCCACACGTCGTTGCCGATGCTCAGCGGGGCGTACTCGCGCTCTTCGCCGACATACCCCAGGCCAGGGTTGAAGAAGTAGCCGTGCATTGACTTGCGGTCCATCGGGTGGTTGAGGGTTGCCGCGAAAGCCGTCCGGGCGATGGACGAGTAGCGCCCGATGGTGGTGTTGGGGCCGAACTGGTGCGGCACGAAACAGCCGCCATGGGTGTAGAGCCCGACGTCCACGCCGTGGAAGCGGCGGAAGATCTCGCGCAGGGTGGGCGAGCGGAACTCGCCCCCCTCTGCCTTGATCACGAGCTTGAGGGCAGCGCGCCGAGCGATTCCCCGGTTCTGAGCGTAGAGCCTGAGTGCAACACCGCTGACATCCATGTCATCCCCCTAGTTCCGAAGTTCTGCCCGCAGGTAGCCCCTGGTCACTATTCGTTTAACCATACCTGCGAACTCGCGGACGACCTGGCGGGGCGACAACTGGGCGGTGGCCGCTGCCAGGTGGAAGCCCGCGAAGCGGGGAACGGGACGTCCGAACAGGCGCAGCGCGGCCATCCGGATCGCCACCTGCCGGCGACGATTCACCAGGCCCTGCGCCTTGACCACCTTGTGGACGTCGCTGGGGGAGGCAGCCAGGTAACCGGCAGCGATGGCCCCCTCGACGGTGCGGCGGCCCAGTTCGGTGCGGGCCAGGATCAGCGAGATGCCGTCGGTGCCCTCGGCCTGCCGGTGCCAGGCATCCCCGCCGGTGACGTCGGCGAGTTCACCCAGGCCGTCGGGGCACAGGTGGCACCGCAGTTGGCGGTGCCGGCTGGCCAGCGTCCCCCAGGACTCGGCGTAGCTGAGCTCGGCCTGTCGGCCCGATCGGTCCCGCACCCGGAACTCGCCCGGCCAGCCGTCCCCCCGGTAACGCAGGCTGGTGATGGCCGCGGAGTCCTCAAAGCCCAGTGAACCGGCAAGTTTCAGGGTGGCGTCGGTGTTCGGCGTCCCCGCGCAGAAGAAGCTCAGCACCAGGCCGAGGTTGCGGTCGAGCGCGGGCCGGGTCCTGCGCAGCCTGGCCACCGCCGCAGCATCGCAGGGTTTGCCGATGAAGACGCAGGGCCGGTCGCTTTCCTCGATCACCTTGAGTGCCTCGACCGGCGAGGATGGTGCGTACCGCGAGCCGGCGTTATCGGTGAGCCCGGCCAGGCTATCGCTGATGATGTTGCGGTTGAGCCACGGCTGCAGCGGATCCATCCCGATGTGCAAGACCAGCGCCATGCCCAGTTGTTCAACCGCATAGGCGGCCAGTGCCGTCACTGCCCCGCCCGATGAGGCGGCCCGGCGCACCTTGGGGTCAGCGGCCCAGCCCTCCCAGATCTGTTTGGTGGGGCCGACCACTATCTCGTCTGGATCGGTCGGTCTGGGCAGCGCGGCTGCCGGTGCCTCAATCGCGGCTCCCGGGCAGATGGCGATCATCTCGTCCTTGACGGCGGTGGGTACCTCACCAGTCCAGGTGGGCCGCAACCCTACGTGCGGGTAGTCGACCATCTTCACCCCGTGGGCGGCACCGACGAAGGCGCAGCCGCCGCAACCCAGGCACAACCCACCACTGAGCACTCGATCGATTGGATGTGGACGCGTCATGGCAGCTCCAGCCGCTTCGGGATCAGTCGTGTCCCGATCATCGCCCCTGGCGGTGCGCCGGTCAACGGAGGTTCCGAAATTCAGCCCGCTCCCGGAAGACCAGGAACCCCCAAACCGCCAGCAGCGCGAAGGCAGCCAACCCCGCGCTGGCCAGCACGTGGACGTCCAGCAGCCCCACCAGCCAGGTCAGCGCGGCGGTCACCAGCCCCGCCACAATCCCGGCCCGCAGGGTGCGCAGGTATTCGACATAGCCCAGGCCGATGAGCCGCCTGAGGTTGTGGATCTGCAGCAGCATCGCCAGCACCAGGGCACCGAGCATCGCCGTCGCGGCACCTGCCGGGCCGAACCCCAGCGCCAGCGGATAGATGGCGGCCACCAGCAGCCCGCCTCGTAACAGGGTGAAACTGCGCTGCAGTTCGGGGCGGGCCATCGCGAGGTAGACCGAGAAACTGACCATCGAGGCCATGTAGACCACCGAGTAGATCGCGATGATTCCGAACGGCACCGCGACGGCCGCGTAGGGGCGCCCGTAGACCACGGTGAGCAGCGGCCCGGCAGCCACCGTCATCATGGCGGCCATCGGCAAGCCGAACAGCCAGACCAGCCGCTCCAGCCGCAGGTAGGCAGTACGCATCTGGGGCGCGGAATCCTGGAAGGCGGCCAGGATCGGCACCACCAGTGGCTGGACGATCTTGGCGAACAGGGACTGCGGGAACATCGCCAGCGTCACGGCCATCGCGTACAGCCCCAGCAGGCTGGTGCTGACCACCCTGCCGAGCACGAAGATGTCGGCCTGCGAGACCAGGAAGGTCATGAACGCCAGCCCGAACATGCCCTTCATGAAGGCGAACAGGTCATTACGTGACTGCCTGTCGATGTGGAAGGAGGGCCTGATGGGGCACAGGATGAACGACAGCACGAACCGCATGAACGCCTCGAAGACCGTGCCGATGACCAGCGCCCAGACGTTCTGCCAGGCCAGACCGAGCACCAGGGTCAACACGGTGCCCAGCAGGCCCGCGCCCTGGGTGATCGCCACCCACTTGCCGAACCGGAACTGCCGTTGCAGCGAGTACACCTTGGGGCTGGTCATCCCGGAGAAGATCAACGAACTGAAGGCAACGATCAGGATCGGTGTCAGCGTCTGCTCGTCGTAGTAGAAGTCGGCGATCAGCGGGCTCAACGGTGCCGCGATGGCGAAGATCGCCAGGCCACGTATCGTGTTGATCCACCAGGCGACGTTGAGGAATTCGGGCAGATGCCCCCGCTTGTTCTGGATCACTGCCTGGCTGACCCCGACCTCGGTGATCGCCTCGAACAGCCCGATGGTGGCCAGCACGATGGCCATCAGGCCGAACTGGTCGGGCGCGATGATCCTGGTCAGGACCATATTGCGGCCGAACCTGGCCAGCCGCTCGATCAGTGTTCCGGCAGCCAGCACCGACCCGCCCCGCAGGATACTGGCTGGCCCGGGCTGGTTCACCGCATCATCCGAGGTCGTGGCTGATTTCTGTCACCTCGGCCGCAAGCACCGGTGGCAGGTGCAGGTAGCGGGTGGTCGACCGCTTCTGGTCAATGTCGCGGTAGACCCGCTGCACCTGCTCGATCGTCAGCCCAGCGGCTTCAGCGACCTGTTCGATGGGTAGGTCGTTGTTCTTGCCGTACAGGCACAGGTCCATCCGCTGGTGCGGCAGCGAGAAGTAGAACTCTTCCTGCGACTGCGGCATCGAGTAGGTGTCGGTGGTGGACGGCCGGTTCCGCACGTCCGCCGGTACCCCGAGGTATTCGGCCAACTGGTACACCTGCGACTTGTACAGGTGGGCGATCGGTTTCACGTCGGCGGCGCCGTCGCCCAGCTTCACGAAGAAGCCCTGGTCGTATTCGAGCCGGTTCGGTGTCCCGGTAACGATGTAGTTGAGGCGGTCGGCGTGGTGGTATTCCAGCATCTTGCGCACCCGCTGCTTGAAGTTGGTGGCCGCCACGATGCCCAGATAGGCCTCGGGGGTCAGCCGGTGTCTGGTGACGGTGCCGTCCGGGCGTTCGACCACCACCGAGTACAGTCGGAACGAATCCGAATCAACCACGCTGGGCAGCACTATCTTCGACCGGTAACCCGTCCCGTATTCGGGCACCACCAACCGGATCGAGTCGTCGCGCCGCCGGTAGCAGCCGGCCGCCTCCAGGATCGGCGAGATCTCCTCAAGCACCGAATCGATACCTAGTGTGTCCGACACCTGCCGACTGAAGTCGAGGGTGTCGTCGGAGGATTCCTTCTCGGGCATGTGCAGCCCGAAGACCCGCTCCGGGCCGAGCGCCCGCACACAGAGCGCGGCGACCACGCTCGAATCGATCCCGCCCGACAGGGCGACCACAGCTCCCCGGCGTCGCGTCCGGGCAAGGTAACCGGTCAGGGACGCGGTGATCTGCGCGGTCTCCTGCTCGGCGTCCAACTGTAGGGTTGCGGCGCTGAAGGCCGGTTGGGTCGCGGTCATGAGGTTCCTTCCCTGGTCAGGTCGATGGCTGTCAGCGGCTGGGCGGGTGAATCGGTGTCCTCCCCGCCGTCACCGTCGATGAACAGGTGGTGCAGCAGTTGGGTGGACAGCACCGCAAGCACCCGCATGTTGTCGGTATTGCCCAGGTCGCGGCCCGCGTTGCGCCGGGCCTTGGTGAACAGGCCGTGCACCAGGCGTGGTTCGAACAACCCGACCGAGGCCACAGCGGTCGGTCCGGTCAGGTCGGCGACCCAGTCGGGGGCCTGGGGTGCGCAGAAGCTGGCGGCGTCCGGGGCGCGGTAGGGCTGCTTGGGACGCTGCACGATCTCGGCGGGCAGCACGTCGGCGAAGGCCCGCTTCAACAGGTACTTTTCCTCCAGCCCGAGCAGTTTGTGCCGGGCCGGTAGCGCGTTGGCGAATTCCACCACGGTGTGGTCCAGGAATGGGAAGCGGCCCTCGACCGAGTTGGCCATCAGCATCCGGTCACCCTGTGAAGACAGGATGTAGCCGGGCAACAGGGTGGTCATCTCGAGCCACTGGGCCCGACCAAGTGTGTCCCAGCCAGCGCTATGGGCGGGCATCCGGGCGAGCAGGTCATCGGGCGCCCCACTCCCGGCGGAGGCCACCCGGGCGTCCTGGGTCAACAGTGACTTGAGTGCGGCGGTGGATTGCCAGCGTGGCCGGTGTGACAGGGCGGGGTCGTTGGCGTCCAGCTGCTGGCCGAAGAAGCCACGGGCGAAGGCCGGTGCCCTGCCCGGTGAGCGGACCATCCACGGGTACAGCAGTTCGGCGGCGCGGCCGCGGATCGCCGAGGACGGGTCTCGGGTCCAGAACTCCCGGACCCGGGCCTCGCGGTAGATGTCGTAGCCACCGAGAACTTCGTCGGCACCCTCACCTGTCACCACCACCCGGTAGCCGCTGGCGCGCACCAGCCGGGACAGCAGGTAGAGCGGGGCCGGGGCGGCCCGCAGCAGGGGGGCCTCGGCGTGCCGGACGACCTCGGGGAAGACCTCGGCGATATCCCGCGGCGAGACCACCACGTTGTGGTGGCGGGTGCCCAACCGTTTCGACATCAATTGCTGGTAGCCGCCCTCGTCGAACTCCTGGTCAGCGAACCGCAGCGAGAAGGTGTCCAGCGGAGCGTCGGTGTAGCGGGCCACCACTGCAGCGGTCACAGACGAATCGATACCGCCGGACAGGTAGGCCCCGACCGGCACATCGCTGCGCACGAACCGCAGCCGGGATGCCTCCACCAGCCGTTCCCGCAATGCCTCGGCGTTGGCGTGGACGTCCTGACCGGGTTCCTCGCCGCGGGGTGGGAAGTCGATCTGCCAATAGGGGTGGCTGCGGAACCCGGCGGCGTCCACGATTGCGACGTGCCCGGGCTCGAGCTGCTGGACGCCGGCGAACGGGGTGCGGGGTGCCACGGTCGACCAGTAGGTGAACGTCTGGTCCAGGCCCACGGGGTCGAGTTCGCGCCGGATCGCCGGGTCGGCGAACAGTGCCTTGACTTCCGAGGCGAAAACCATTCGGTCACCGTCGCGCACGTAGTAGAGCGGCCTGACGCCCAGCCGGTCCCGCGACAGGACCAACTGCTGCCGGGTGCGGTCCCACAGCGCCAGCGCCCACTGCCCGTTGAAGCGATTGAATGCCTGGGCGCCCCACTGCTCCCAGGCGTGCACGATGACCTCGGTGTCGCTGGCGGTGATGAAGTGGTGGCCGTGGGCGAGCAGTTCCTCACGCAGTTCGAGGTAGTTGAAAATCTCCCCGTTGAAGCTGACCCACAGGCTGCCGTCCTCATTGGACAGTGGCTGCGCACCGCCCGCGGTGTCGATGATGGCCAGCCGGGCGTGGCCGAGTCCGACGCCCAGGTCGCGCAGGTAGCCGCTGCCGTCGGGTCCGCGGTGCTTCAGGCGCCCGATCATCCGCAGCAGCAGGTCGACATCGGCGGGTGGGCCGCCGGTGAAGACGCCGCAGATGCCGCACATCAGCTTGCCAGGTGTCGCAGCACGGTGGCGCGCACCGTGGCCCGGTCGGACAGGTGCGCCGGGGTGATTTCGGCGTCCGGGAGCGTCACACCGAAGGCGTCCTCGACGAAGATGGCGGTCAGGACTGCGTCCAGCACCGCCTCGCCGGAGGCCTGCGGCAGGGCGTAGAACTCGTCGAGCACCTGGTCGACGAGTTCGGGCTGGCGCCTCGCGTCAGGCAGTCGACTGGACACTCGAACTCCGCGCCCCGACGTAACGCGTGAGGTTCGCCACCGACCCCAGGTTCTCGGGAACGGTATCCTGGTCTGCCACCTCAATGCCGAATTCGGATTCGAGGAATTGGATCAATTCCAGGATTCCGGTGGAATCAAGGATTCCGCTTTCCAGCAGCGATTCATCGTCGCTGGGCGCAGCCGAGGCATCACCGAACAGGAAGTTCTCGATGACGAAATCGAGGATCTGAGTGCGGACCTGCTCTTCCATTTGTCCTCCCAGACGACAGGGGCATGCTTATCGGAGCGTACCTACTTATCATGGCTCTATTGGGTCGAGTTTGGGTGTGCCCCTGACAAGTAACCCATAGGGGTACCGCGGCACGACTTTGGGGGGACGATGATTCGACTTGAATCCACTACCGACCACCTGCTGGCGGCCGGGGCACCGGATGCGGTCGCGATCGTCGAGCCGAAGCGGGTCGTCACCTACCGTGAACTGCGCGAAGACGTCGCCCGCCTGTTGGCCGGGTTGGACGCCCATGGCGTCGCCCCGGGTTCGCGGGTGGCGATCCTCGCCGAGAACTCGGCATTCTGGGTCGCCGCCTACCTGGCCGCGCTGCACCGCTACGTGGCGGTGCCGTTCTCGACCAGGCTGCCGCCCGCCGAGGTGAGGCGCCTGGCCGACTGGGCTGGTTGTGCGGCCGTCCTGATGGACCGGCGTAACCAACGCAGCCAGGCCGCTGCCTTCGGTGACCGCCCCCTGCTCAACGAACTGGCCGCCACCGAGGGGCCGGCTGCGCCCTGGCCGTCCTTCCAGGTGGGCCTGGACGACGACGCGGCCCTGATGTTCACCTCCGGCACCACCGCCAGCCCGAAGGCGGTGCGTATCACCAACCGCAACCTGCGAGCCAACACGGCCTCCATCGTCGAATACCTGGGGCTGGCCAGTGACGACCGGATGCTGGTGGTGCTGCCGTTCTTCTACTGCTTCGGCGCGTCGCTGCTGCACACCCACCTGCGGGTCGGTGGCAGCCTCGCGCTGTGCAACACCTTCGCCTTCCCCGAAACCGCGCTGGAGATGATCGATCGCGAGCAGTGCACGGGGCTGGCCGGGGTGCCATCCACCTACCAACTGCTGCTGCGCGCTTCCAGCTTCGCTTCCCGTCAGCTGGGCTCGTTGCGGCACCTCCAGCAGGCCGGCGGCAAGCTGCCCCCGGTACTGATCGAAGAGCTGGTGGCGGCCCAGCCGCACGCCCGGGTCTTCGTGATGTACGGCCAGACCGAGGCGACCGCCCGGCTGTCGTACCTGCCCCCGGAACTGCTGGGCACCAGGCTCGGTTCGATCGGTCGGGGAATCCCGGGGGTGCAGTTGAGCGTGGTGGACGAGCACGGTGAGCCGGTGCCGCCGGGGGTCACTGGAGAGATCATCGCTGCCGGTGACAACATCTCACCGGGCTACCTGAACGACGATGCGGCCACGCGGGGGAAGTTCGCTGGGGGACAGTTGCGCACCGGCGACCTGGCGGTCGTCGACTCCGACGGCTTCATCTTCATCGTCGACCGGCTGGCCGACTTCATCAAGTCCTGGGGGAACCGCGTCTCCAGCCAGGAGGTGGAGGGCGCTGCGCTGCGGCTGGCCAGCCTGGTCGCGGCGGCGGCGGTCGGCGTCCCCGACCCGGACGCGGGGGAGGCCATCGTGCTGGTTGCGGTGCCGCGGCCCGGGGCCTCGGTTACCGAGGACGAGATTGCCGCGCACCTGCGGACTCACCTGGCAAAGCACATGCTGCCACGGACCATTCGCCTGGTTGATGCCCTGCCACTGAACGACAACGGGAAAGTGTCCAAGACCAAACTGCGGTCTCTGGTTCAACAGAGCGAGGCTGTCTAGACTCGAAGGAACGCTCTTCGCACGGAACGCTTCTGGGGGGAGGCCCGAAAGTGAGAGCAAGGACGATTGTGGCTGGATTGGCCGCACTGGCGGTTGTCGCCGGGCTGGGGGCCGGAGTCATGCTGTGGCTGACGTCACGGCAGGGCAACCCGATGGTGCACGAACCACTGCACAACCCGCCGGCGACCGAGGACCAATTGGTGGCGGCCGCCGAGCGCCGTGTCTTCTTCGGCCACCAGTCGGTGGGCAAGAACGTGCTCAGCGGCGTGCCGGAAGTCTACGGCACGGCCCAGTTGACCGCGCCTCAGATCGTGGACATTGGTGCGGGTGCCGCTCTGCCGGGCGACCCGGGGGCGCCGGTGCTGGCCCACGCCTACATCGGTGAAAACGGTGACCCGCTCGGCAAGCTGACCGACTTCGACACCCGGCTGCGCGACGGCCTGGCCGAACAGGTGGACGTTGCCCTGCTGAAGTTCTGCTACCTGGACATCACCGGCGAAACCGACGTCGAAGCCCTGTTCGAGACCTACCGGCAGACCCTGGCCGACCTCGAGCGGGATTTCCCCGAGGTGCAGTTCGTGCACGTCACGGCGCCGCTGACGACGGAGGCGACCGACCTGAAGTGGCGGGTCAAGGAAGTGATTGGTCGGGCCAACAACAACGCTGCACGCGAGCAGTACAACGCGCTGATGCGTGCCGAATACGGTGAGGGCCTGCTGCTCGACCTGGCGGCCATCGAGGCGACTGCCCCGGACGGCACCGTCGCGGTCGTGTCCAGCAACGGCGAGCAGCACCTGGCGTTGGCGCCGCAGAACGCTGCTGATTCC